>JALYLC010000206.1 GCA_030774435.1 Actinomycetota bacterium | reverse complement strand
CTCGTCGAGCGCGAGCGGCAGGCGAGCGCATGACCGACGGCGGGCGGCTGACGGGGCGCGTCGCGCTCGTCACGGGCGGCGGCCGCGGGCTTGGATTCGCGATCGCCGAACGCTACGTGCGCGAGGGCGCCCGCGTCGCGATCGCCGAGATCGACGGAGACCGGGCGCGCGAGACGGCCGCGGCACAGGGCGAGGGCGGCCTCGGCATCCAGTGCGACGTCGCCCGCGCCGACGACGTGGAGCGCGCGTTCGACGCCTGCCTGGAGCGTTTCGGGCGCCTCGACATCCTCGTCAACAACGCGGCGGTCGTCGGGCCGGCCGTCAAGCACTTCCTGGAGATCGACGAGCCGACATGGGATCTCGTGCTCGACGCCAACCTCAAGGGGCACTTCCTGTGCACGGCGCGGGCGGCGCGCCACATGGTCGAGCAGGGCGCCGGCGTGATCATCAACACCTCGAGCGGCGGCGCGAGCCGCGCCCACCGCGGCATGGTCGCCTACGACGCGGCCAAGGGCGGGGTCGAGGCGTTCACGCGCGCCGTCGCACTCGATCTCGCGCCCTACGGCGTGCGCTGCGTGTGCATCGTGCCTGGCCTGATGGAGACCTCCGGTGCGGGCCCGGCCGCCGAGGACCGCGCCCGCGCGACAGCAGCAACCGTACCGCTGGGCCGCCAGGGCACCGGCGCCGACATCGCAGGTGCGGCGGTGTTCCTCGCGAGCGAAGACGCGAGCTACCTGACCGCATCGTGCCTCTACGTCGACGGCGGGGTGCTCAGCCAGCAGCGCTCGCCGCAGGTCGAGACCTTCCCGCTCGAGCGCTACCCGCGCATCGGCCGCCTGGCCTGATCCACGCCTCGCCCGATCCCGCCTGCCGTACACTCGCCTCCGCTCGCACCGACCGGCGGGGATCTCGGCGAAGTGTGGACGTTCCTGCGCGACTCGGATCTCACGACGGGTCGCAACGTCATGCTCTACAAGGGCGGTAGGCGTCTGGGCCGTCGTCACGATCCGTACCGCGTTGTCCATGCCATCGCTTCCTGCCGGCCGAGCGGCGTCAGCGGTTGCTCGCGGCGAGCCTTCTGCCGTGGGATTGGCAAGCGTCCATGCCGCCGTGCGGGAATGGTGCTCTGCAAACGGGCATCAGCTCAGCGGAGTTCGCTGGGAGATCTACGGCCACTGGGTCGAGGATCAGGACCCGGCCCTGCTCGAGACCGAGGTCTACTGGCTCTTGAACTCCGAATCGGTCTAAGAACTGGTTTCAAAAGTGGCGGGGCGTTCGGAGGTCTCGAATCGCCTGCGGTCTGGTTGTCGGGCGTAGTGAGTGGTGGTGGGCGATTGGGGTCGCCCGACAACCAGACCTGTGGCGACCCTGGGCTCGCGCAAAGAGTCGCGCGTGCCCAGGGGCTTCACGACCACGAACGCGACTTTTGAAACCAGTTCTAAAGAAGCTCTAACGCTCGATCGCTACGAGATCGGCTGGCCGGCCCGAAGCTCCGGGTGGTGCCGCTGCTGCCGCTCGTCGAGGTCGTCCAGCTGACGTGAGCGCACGACCGCGGGCCGCGCCCCCACCCGCTCGTAGTGCTCGCGCACCCGCTCACCCCCGAGCTCGTAGCCGCCCTTGATGTAGCTCGCCCAGCCGACCAGCATGTAGAGGTAGAGGTCGGCGACCGAGAACGTCTCGCGGAGGCACCACGGGCCGCGGGCGAGCTCGCGCTCCAGATAGGAGCCGTGGGAGTCCATCTGCGCGCGGCCGCGAGCGCGGATCGCGGCCTCGGCCTCCGGCTCGGGGTCCGCGGAGGCCGACTTCCTGAGCGGCCACCAGGCGGGGTGCAGCGTGTCGGCAAGCCACAGGATCCAGCGATACAAGTCCGCACGCGCGGGAGCGCCCACGGCAGGGCCGAGAGCAGGAAAGCGATCCGCGAGGTAGAGCAGCACGGCGCCCGTCTCGTACACGGCCACGTCGCCTTCGCGCAGCGCGGGCACGCGCTTCAGCGGGTTGACCTCGGCGAAGCTCGCAGGCTCGTCGCGCCGGCGCGGGTGGATGTTGACGGCCTCGTAGTCGGCTCCGGCCTCCTCGAGCGCCATGCGCGCGGCGAACGACGCGCTGCCGGAGATCTGGAAGAGCTCGATCATGCGGTGCCTGCCTGTGGGGTCGCGATTGGCCTTGCGCCCGCAACCTATCGACCGGCTGAGGGCCTCCTCACGCGGAGACGGTGTCGGAGAGCAGCTCGCCGAGCGCGTTCAGGCCGGCCTCGAAGTCGTGCTCCGGCAGCGCGCCGTAGCCGAGCACGATGCCATCGCTCGGAGCCCGGCCGCCTGCGTATGCCGCGGAGAGCGGGTACAGCTCGATCGACCGGCGCCCGGCCTCCTCGATCAGCTCCGACGCCGTCGTGCCGCCCTCGGGCAGCTCCAGCAGCATCCCGAGCCCGGCCGAGATGCCGCCGGGGACAAGCGCGGGCGCGCTCCGCGCGAGCATCTCGAGCACGCGGTCGCGGCGGGCGCGGTAGCGAGCGCGCATGCGGCGGACGTGGCGCTCGTAGGCACCCGAGCGGAGCATCTCGCAGAGCGCCACCTGCTCGAGCGCCGCGACGTGCACGTCCTCGGCGCTGCGCAGGCTCACGATCGGCTCGAGCAGCCGCGGCGGGACGACGATCCACGCCAGGCGCAGTCCCGGTACGAGCGTCTTGCTCGACGTGCCGCCATAGGCCACGCGGTCGGGCGCGAGCGCCTGCAGCGCGCCGACCGGCTGGCGGTCGTAGCGGAACTCCCCGTCGTAGTCGTCCTCGACGATCACGCCGCCGGTCGCCGCCGCCCACGTGACGGCCGCCGCTCGCCGGTCGCGATGCAGGACGACTCCCAGCGGGAACTGGTGGGCCGGGGAGAGCACCGCGCCGGCCGCGGAATCGTCGAGCAGATCCGTGCGGACGCCGCGGCCATCGACCGGCAACGACCGCAGCGCCAGGCCCGCGGCAACCGCAACCGCGCGGTGCTGCTCGGCGCACGGATCCTCCATCGCGATCGTGCGCGCGCCCTCCAGGTGCAGGGCGCGGGCCACGAGCGAGAGGCCGTGCCGGAAGCCCGCGCACACGACCACGAGCTCGGGATCGGCACGGACGCCGCGAGCGCGGGCGAGGTACCAGGCGAGTTGCTCGCGCAGGTCGCGCCGCCCGCGCGGATCGCCATAGCCGAGGCCGGCCGCCGAGAGACCGCGCAGGCCCTGCCGCAGAGCGCTCAGCCAGGCGGCCCGGGGGAACGAGGTGAGATCGGGGAGGCCCGGGCTGAAGCTGAAGCGGGCGGCGCGTGCCGGGCGCTCCAGCTCCGGCACCGGCTGGACACCGGCGAGCGACAGGTCGGCGACCCAGGTGCCGGCACCCTGCCGCGCGTCGAGGTACCCCTCCGCGATCAGCTGTGCAAAGGCCTCGACGACGGTGCCCCGAGAGAGCCCGAGGTCGCCCGCGAGGGCGCGCGTCGACGGCAACCGCGTGCCGGCTGCAAGCCGGCCGTCGCGAACCGCGGCGCGCACGGCGTCCTCGAGCGCTGCGTGGCGCGTGCCGGCGGCGGCCAGTGCGAGATGCAGATCCGGCCCCGAAGTGGTCCAATCTTGCGTCATGCAAATGGCTCTTTCGTCTGGATCACTTCGAGTCTACGCTGCCCGCATGATCACCTCTCGCATTGCCCTCCACTCCGCCGCCCCGGCCGTCTATGGGGCCATCTCGGCACTCGACGACAGCGCCCGGTTCGAGCCGGCGCTGCGCGAGCTGGTGCGCATCCGCGCCTCGCAGATCAATGGCTGTCGCTACTGCGTCGACTACCACTCGCGCGATGCCCAGCGCGCGGGCGAGCAGGATCGCCGCATCTTCGCCCTCACGACCTGGCGCGACAGCCCGTTCTTCGACGAGCGCGAGCGCGCGGCGCTGGATCTGACCGAAGCACTCACGCGGATGCCCGAGGGCGGCGTGCCCGACGAGACGTACGAGCGCGCAGCCGACCACTTCAGCGAGGCCGAGCTGGGTCAGCTGATGGGCGTCATCATCGCCATCAACGCCTGGAACCTCGTGGGCGTGGGCACGCGCCTACGGCCCGAGGTGGCGGCGTGAGCCCCGAAGATCTCGGCTGGCACTCCGCGGCCTTTCCCGAACTGCGGGCAGGACCGCCCTGGGTGATGGACGAGATGGTCAAGGCGCAGGTCGGCCTCGCCGAGGCGCTGGCGGGTGCGCCGGGCGCAGCGGAGATTGCAGCTGCCGTGCTGCAGACGGCGCGCGACGGCGCGCCGATCGTCGTGACCGGCTGCGGCACGTCCGAGCACGGTGCCCTGGCAGTGGCCGAGCTGATCGGGCAAGCACTCCGCGACCTCGGCTCCGCCGCGCGGGTCGAGTCCCGCCAGGCGCTCGACGCCGCGCTCGACGCGCGGGCCGGCGGCGTCTGCATCGGCGTCTCGCACGAGGGCACCACGCGCGCGACGATCCTCGCGCTCGAGGCGGCTCGGGCTACCGGCGCCGTGATCGCGGGGATCAGCGTCCGGCCGGAATCGCCGCTCGCGGCGGGCGCCGACCACGCCCTGATCACGCCACTCGTCGACCGCTCGTGGTGTCACACGGTCGCGTATACGAGCACGATCCTCGCCGGCACGGCCATCGCCGACGGGATGACCGGCCGGGCATCCGACACCCGCGGCTCGATTCCCTCGGCACTGGTGTTGCGCGGACAGATCGAGGAGCTCGCAGCGCGCATCCATGGCGCGTCGCGCATTCTCACGGTCGGGCTCGGCGCCGACCTGATCACGGCGCGCGAGCTCGCCTTGAAGATCGAGGAGGGCGCTCGCACGCCAACCACGGCGCTGCACCTCGAGACGCTGCTGCATGGCCACCTCGCCGGCTGCGACGCGGGCGCGACCGCGCTCGTCCTCTTCGCCGCGGACCCGCGGCCAGGCGCACGTCGCGACTGGCGGCTGCGGTGCGCCGCAGGAGCAGCGGGTGCGATCGGCATTCCGGCCATCACAATCGGCGGCGGGGCGGCGCTGAGCAACCTGCCCGACGCCGTCGGGCGGCTCGTACTGCCCCCCGCCGGCGCGGGCACGGAGCTCCCCCATGCGCTCCTGACCGGCGCGGTCTGCCTGCAGCTGCTGACGCTGGCACTGGCGGAGCTCGCCGGGGTGAACCCGGACCTGATCCGGCGCGAGCAGCGCCCCTATCGCGAAGCCGCCGCGGTGGCCGGAAATCGCACCGACTGGTAGCTGAAGCCTACGGACCGACGGGCGGGCGGATCCGGCGCACTGGATTGAACGCGACGTAGCGGTCCTGCATGAAGTGCGCCGCCGCCGTCATCGAGACGTCGAGCGTGCGCAGCGTGCTGCGGTCGAGCGTGACCGTGTACCAGGCCGGGGTCGTCGGCTCGAACATGGAGAAGCGCACGACCGCGCGACCGTTCAGGCGGCCTGCGCCGAGCAGCGTCACGTCGTACGCTCCGGCACCCCACGGCGGGGACGGCATGACGAGCGGCGGATGCTGGAACGAGCGCTTCCAGCCGCCGCCGCCGACGAGATCCCAGCGCGTCTTGCCGATGATCACGCCCGCGTTGCCCGTCGCCGTACGGTAGCTCAGGCGGTTGGGCGCCTCGCTGCGCCACACGCTGGTGCTCGTAACGCTCGGGCCGTTCGACAGGCGCTCCCGGTAGACGAGGCCGCGCAGCGACCTGAACACGCGCTCCGCCCCTCGCAGCAGGGGCGCCGCCGACACCGGCCAGTGCGCGGGCAGCGCGAACGTCACCGTCGAGGGCGGACGCCCGCGGCCGCTCAGTCCGATCGCGATGCGGCTCACCGCCGAGCTCGCGCGGGTTGCCGAGGCGTAGCAGCCGGCGTCGCACGGCCTGGCCGGCGGGAGCCGTCTGCCGTCCACGGCAAAGCGCACGCGAAGGCCGGAGAGGCCGGTTCCGTCGCCGGCGACCACGGTGCCCGTGAGGCGCAAATCCGATCCCGCGCGCCGTGCAGCGAGCGCCACCGCGAGATCGCCGTGGCCGCGAGCAAGCACGAGCGCGCCGTGCGGAGGCAGCGGTGGCGTGCCCGCGTGCGGGAGAGCGGCCCGGATCTGCGGCGGCTTGACCCCGCTCGACGAGCCACCCGACGCGACCACGACGACGGCGGCCACGCCGATGCAGAGAACGGCCGCGAATGCCAGCAGCAACCGCATCGCAAGCACTGTACGGGTCCGCCTCAGGCGCCGGCCCCGAAAGAAGCACTCCCGCATCGCACATCTGACGCCGATATACCGGCTGATGGACCCTCGCGACGAATCGGCGCGGCGTGCCGTGGGAGGCCAGCGCCCTCAAGATCGCGCGCTGCCTGCCGGTGCCGACTACCGCGACCTTGTCGAGGGCCTCCCTCTGATCGTCTACATCGACGCGCCCGACGCCACCTCGCCGAACCTGTACGTCAGCCCGCAGACCACGGAGCTGCTCGGCTACACACCGGAGGATTGGGCGTCCAGCCCGGACTTCTTTCTCACGATCCTGCACCCCGACGATCGCGAGCGCGTGGTCGCCGAGACGGCGCACATGATCGCGACCGGGGAACGCCTGAAGAGCGAATACCGGCTGCTGCGGCGCGATGGCAGCGTGGCGTGGGTGCGCGACGAGGGCGCGCTCGTTCGCGACGAGGCCGGCGAGCCCCTCTGCATGCAGGGCTACTTCCTCGACATCACCGAGCGCAAGCAGCGCGAGACCGAGCTGCGCGAGAGCAACGCCCGTACGCGGGCGATGCTCGACGCGGCGCTCGACGGGGTCATCACGATCGACCACCAGGGCGCCATCATCGAGTTCAACCCTGCGGCCGAGAGCATCTTCGGCCACGCACGGGACGCCGTCGTGGGCCGGCGGATGGTCGACCTGATCGTTCCCCCCGCGTTCCGCGACGCTCACACCGCCGGCTTCCGCCACTACCTCGCCACGGGCGAGGGCCCCGTGCTCGGGAAGCGCATCGAAGTCAGCGGAATGCGCGCCGACGGCAGCGAGTTCCCGATGGAGCTCAGCATCGCTGCAGCCGACGTCACGGGTGAACCAGTCTTCACCGCCTACCTGCGCGACATCAGCGAGCAGAAGCGACGAGAGGGGGCGTTGCTCGAGAGCGAGGCCATCGTCGACTCGTCCTTCGACGCGATCATCGGCCGCACGCCCGGCGGTATCGTGACGAGCTGGAACGCCGCGGCGGAGCGCATCTTCGGCTACGGCGCCGAGGAGATGGTCGGTCGTCCTATCGCGTCGCTCGTCGCACCGGAGAGCCACGAGGTGCTGGCGCACGTGAACGAGTGCCTGGCGCGCGGCGAGGTGGTCGAGCCCGTCGAGGCCGTCTGCGTGCGCGGCGACGGGAGCCATGTCGACGTCGAAGTGACTGTCTCTTCCATCATCGGCGCCTCGGGCGGCGTTCTCGGCGTCTCCGCGATCGCGCGTGACATCACGGAGCGCAAGCGCTCGCAGGCCCTTACGACAGGGCAGGCGGAACTGCTCGAGTTCGTGGCCGGCGGAGCCGTCCTGCCGAGCGTGCTCGACCACCTGGCGCGCTTCGTCGAGGAGCACGGAGACGACGTGCTCGCCTCCATCCTCCTGCTCGATCGCGATGCAGTCCACCTGAGGCACGGGGCCGCTCCCAGCCTTCCGAGCTCCTACTGCGAGGCGATCGACGGCACGGCCATCGGCCCGGGCGTGGGCTCCTGCGGTACCGCCGCGTATCGCCGCGAGCGGGTGTGCGTCAGCGACATCGCGAGCGACCCGCTCTGGAGCGATTTCAGCGAGTTGGCCCTGGCGGTGGGCCTCCGGGCCTGCTGGTCGACACCGATCTTCGCGACCGACGGGTCGGTGCTCGGTACCTTCGCGCTCTACTACCGGGAGGCGCGCGAGGGTAGCGCGGGCGACGTCGAGCTCGTGGAGCTCGCGACGCACGTCGCCGGCATCGCGATCGAGCGCGCACGCTCCGAGGAGGCTGCGAGAGAGAGCGAAGAGCGGTATCGCGACCTCTTCGAGAACGCGAGCGAGCCGATTGCGTCGGTCACGATGGACGAGACCATCACCGAGGTCAACCGTGAGTTCGAACGCGTGCTCGGCTACACCCGCGCCGAGCTGATCGGCACGAACCTGGCCGACTACGTGACCACGGACGCACTCGAGGCGTCGCTGCGCGAGACCCAGCGCAAGCTCACCGGCGAGGTCACGGGGACGACGTACGAGCAGGAGTTCATCTCCAGGGACGGGCACTCCGTGATCCTCGAGGTGTCGAGCCGTGTGATCGAAGAGCACGGTCGCCCGGTCGGCGTCCAGGGCATCTGCCGAGACGTGACCGCGCGCAAGCACGCCGAGCTGGAGCTGCGCCAGCTGTCCGAGCTGAATCGGCACCAGTCGCTCCACGACAGCCTCACGGGCCTGCCCAACCGCGTGAGCTTCGGAGAGCAGGTCGAGCACGCCATCAGCGTGGCCGACAAGGACGGGACGCAGCTTGCGGTGCTGCTCATGGACCTCGACCGCTTCAAGGAGATCAACGACACGCTCGGGCACCGCTACGGCGACCTGCTGCTCGTCGAGCTCGCGCGGCGGCTCGAGTCGGTGCTGCGCCGCAGCGACACGGTGGCGCGCCTGGGCGGCGACGAGTTCGGCATCCTCGTGCGGCAGCTCTCCGACTCGGCGAGCCAACTGGAACAGGCGCTGGAGCGGATCCTGGCCGCGCTGGAGCAGCCGTTCGCGGTCGACGGCCTGCCACTCCACATCGAGGCGAGCATCGGAGTCGCGAACTTCCCGGCGCACGGCCGGGACGTCGACGTGCTCCTGCAGCGCGCCGATGTCGCCATGTACCTGGCCAAGGAGACGGGCGCGCCTCATGCGCTCTACGAGCCCGAGCTCGACCGGCACGACGCGGCAGGTCTGACGCTGCTCTCCGAGCTGCCTCGCGCGCTGCGCGACGGCGAGCTCGTCCTGCACTATCAGCCGAAGCTCGATGTCAGAACGGGCAAGCTGGCCGGCATCGAGGCGCTGGTGCGCTGGGAGCATCCCACTCGGGGCCTCATCGCGCCAGGCGATTTCGTGCCCGCCGCCGAGAAGACAGGGCTCATCGAGCCGCTCACGCGCTACGTGCTCGACGCGGCACTCGGTGAGCTCGCGCGCTGGAGCAAGGACGGCTACCGCTTCAAGGTCGCGGTGAACCTCTCCATGCGCAACCTGCACGATCCCGAGCTCCCCGACCAGGTTGCGCGCCTCCTGCGCAAGTGGGACACGCCGGGCGACCGCCTGACGGTCGAGATCACCGAGAGCGCGATCGTCTCGGATCCCGTCAGGACGGCGGGCGTGATCCGCGAGCTCAAGCAGCTCGGCGTCGGCATCGCCATCGACGACTTCGGCACGGGCTACACCTCCCTGTCCTATCTCGCCCGGCTCGCGATCACGCAGCTCAAGATCGATCGCTCGTTCGTGCAGAACATGGACGGCGACAGCGACGACGCTGCGATCGTCCGCGCCATCATCACGCTCGGGCACGACCTCGGGCTCGAAGTCGTGGCCGAGGGCGTGGAGTCGAGGGCCACGTACGACAACCTCGCTGCCCTCGGCTGCGACCTCGTCCAGGGCTACTGGCTGAGCCGGCCGCTCCCGCCCGCCGAGCTCACCAAGTGGCTTGCGGGCACACAGATGCTGCGCGGCGCGGCCGCGGCCTGATCAGCTCTACAGGGTGCGTTCAGTTCGGGGCGTCATCGCCGATCCAGGCGCCGTAGGGGTGCTCGGCACCCGGGCCCGCTCCGAAGCAGACGATCCTCGTCCCCGGGTCGAGTGCACGGTAGCTGCGCGTCTCGGCGGGATCCGCCACCGCCACCACATCGCCGGGACCAGCCTCGATCTCGGCATCGTCCAGGCGGAAGACTGCCCGCCCGGTCACGACGACATACACCTCCTGGTGGCCGGAGCTCTTCTCGTCGTGCTCGATGTCGACCTCCTCGCCCGGCTCCATGATCACGGCGTTGACGCCGAAGGTGGTCACGCCGAGCGGGCCGTTGAGCGCCTGCCAGCGCCCCTCGTCCGTCGCGATGGCCGGGACGTCGGGCAGGTGCAACACGGTTCCCATGGGTTCTCCTCGCTGATGTTCTGAGAGCGCATTTCTAAATGATCGTGGTGTCTGGAGCGGCTGGATCGGCCTGCAGTCGATTGCCAGGGCGCGCGCCTCGAGGGCGAGTGTTCGATTCCTGGTGGGTGCGCCCCGGCAATTGACTTCCGTCCGACCCGGGCGCTCGCTCGCTGCGCGAGGCGGGCCCGGGGCGTCGCAGGGCCACCGGCCGGCTCTTGAAAGGGTTCCAACCGGATCTGCGAGCCGGCCGACGCCCCTGCTCGCTCAATCCACCCCAGCCACACACGCTCATTCAGAAATGCGCTCTCAGCTCGTCATCCGCGCCTGCTCGACCGCTCGGGCGAGCAGCTCGCGTGGCTGGGCCCCGACGACCAGGATCCGCCAGTCGATCACGAACGCCGGCACGCCGGTCGCACCGGCGGCCTGGGCGCGGGCTGTCGAGTCGTCCACGGTGCGCGCCCAGATGCGATCGTCGAGCGCACGAGCGATTGCCACCTCCGAGACGCCGACTTCCCGCGCGAGCGCCTCGAGTGCGGGTCGCTGCGAGAGATCGACGCCCTCGGCCCAGTAGGCATCCATGAGGCGATCGTGGTAGGCGCGGTGCAGTCCCTCGGCGCGCGCCGCCTCGCCGAGCTCGAGCGCGAGGCGCGTGTTGGACACGACGCCGGGCGGCGGGGCGTACGTCAGACCCTCGGCCGCGAACAGCTCGCGCGTGCGCGCGTCGTACCCCCCGCCGTAGCGCGCGACGAGCTCCGCGCGCGGGATCCCCTGCGACGGGTACTCGGGGTGCAGATCGAACGGCAGCCAGTCGAGTCGAGCGCCGAACTGGCGCTCCAGCCACACCGCGCGGGGCTCCGCGATGCGACAGAAGGGTCAGATGAAATCGGACCAGATCGCGATCTCTGGGCCGTCGCCGGTCGAATCCATGCCTGGACACTACCGCCGTGTCGCTAGCGTGTCCGCCATGACCGAGCTGCTCGTCTCGGGCGACGTCGTGCTCGCCGCGGCGGGCGCCCCGCCCCTCCCGAACGGCGCCGTCCTGATCGCGGACGGGGCCATCGCCGAGGTGGGCGACCGCGTCGCTCTCCGGCGAGCGCATCCGGGTGCCCAGGAGGTCGGCGGCGAGGGCATGCTCGTGCTGCCGGGGCTGATCAACGCACACCACCACGGCATGGCGATCTCGACGGTGCAGTTCGGCCTCCCCGATCCCGGACCGCCCGAGCCCGGGATGCGCGACACGCCCTTCGAGTCGTGGATGGGGACGATGCTCGCGCTCGACGCGATCGACCCGTACGTCGGGACGCTCTGCAAGGACGTGCTCTTGATCGAGTCCGGCGTCACCGCTCACCTGCACATGCACTTCCCCTCGGGCTCCGGCGGCGGCGAGGACGCCTACGCAGGCGAGTTGCGGGAGACGCTGCGCGCGCACCGCGCATCCGGCCAGCGCGTGGCACTGGCCCCGCACTGGAGCGATCGTTCACGACTCGCCTACGACGGCGACGACGCGTTCATCGCATCGCTGCCCCGTGAGCTCCAGGTCCGGGCGCGCCGCCTCTCCGGCGCGCGCATGTCCACCGGCGCGTACCTCGACACGGTCCGGGAGCTGATCGGCGAGCTCGGCGGCGATCCGCTGCTGAGCGCGCAGTTCGCGATCATGGCGCCGCAGTGGGCGAGCGACGAGCTCGTGCGGGAGGTCGGGTCGGCAGCCGCGGAGCTCGGCGCGGGCCTTCACCTGCACGCGCTCGAGAGCCGTCTGCAGCGAGCGTGGGGCGATGCCTTCGCCGGTGGTCGCGAGCTCGAGCGACTGGCCGATGCGGGAGTGCTCGGCGACCGCAGCGCGCTCGCCCACGGCGTCTGGCTGCGCGACTCCGATGTCGACCTCATCGCGCGCACGGGTGCGACCGTGGTGCACAACTGCTCCTCGAACCTCCGGCTGGCGACGGGCATCGC
>JALYLC010000205.1 GCA_030774435.1 Actinomycetota bacterium | reverse complement strand
GGGCCAAACCGGTCTCGCCGTCGCCGAGGATCGCGATGCCGTTCGGGAACTCGGGGTGCTCGACGGTCCAGCGCTCGACGACGAACCGCTGTCCCTCGAGCCACTCGAAGGCGACGCGTCCGTGCACGCGGACCGGCGGGTCGACGGGCAGCGTTCCCTCCAGGTCCCACTCGCCGATCAGGGGTTCGAGGCGAGCGTCAGCGACGTTCGGTTCATGGTTCTGCATGTTCGTAGGACCGAAGGGGGCCCAGCATCTCATCGGAGGTGTCACGTCGCAGCTAGGGTCCCGCCTCGATGCGCCGTCGCCGCCTCGTCCGCGTGCCCGCCTCGAGCGCGAACCTCGGCCCGGGGTTCGATGCCTTCGCGTGCGCGCTCGCCGTACACATGGAGCTCGAGGTCGAGGAGACCGGGAGCTTCGGGGTCCACACCGACCTGAAGATCGCGCGCGACCGGCGCAACCTCGCCGTCCGCGGCTTCGCCCGGCTCGCCGACCCCGAGCCCTTCAGCTTCCGCATCGAGTCGCGGATCCCGCTCAGCGGCGGATTGGGGTCGAGCGCCGCCGCCTATGTCGCCGGGTTGATGGCCGCCGACCATCTCTACGAGCTCGACGCCGACGTGCTCGCGCTCGCCACCGAGCTCGAGGGCCACCCCGACAACGTCGCCGCCGCGGTGCACGGCGGCTTCGTCATCTGCGCCGACGGTGGGGCGACCCGCTTCGACCCGCCCACGGGGCTGGAGGCGGTCGTCGTGGTGCCGAGCGCTGCGGTGAGAACGAAGACCGCCCGCGCGGCGCTGCCCGCCCAGGTGCCGATCGCCGACGCCGTCTTCAACACCGCCCACGGCGCGCTGCTGGTCCTGGGCCTGGCGCGCGGGGACTGGGACCTCGTCGCACGCGGCCTCGACGATCGCCTGCACCAGCCGCGCCGCGAGCACCTCTACCCGCGCTCGATGGAGCTCGTGCGCGGCGCGCGCGCGCTGGGCGCGCTGGGGGCGACGATCTCGGGTGCCGGCCCGACGGTGCTCGTGTGGTGCCATTACGAGGCCACCGCCGCGGTCGTCGAGGCGCTGCGCCGCGAGACGGAGGGCTGGGCGCAGGTCATGCGCGTGCCCTTCGAGTCGCAGGGCGCGGACGTGCGCGAGCTCTAGGCTGCGCCGTTGAACTGTGCCTCCAGGCGCGCGCGCGCCGCCTTCATCCCCAGGCGCCCGAGCAGCTCGTCGGCCAGGCGCACGTAGTCGGCGCCGAGGTCGGGACGGTGCTCGAGGATCGAGATCGCGCGCTCGGAGGACTCGGCGTAGGCGATCGACTGGCGCACGACGGTCTGCAGCAGCTTGTCGCCCACGTGCTCCTTGAGCGAGTCGTAGGCCTCGCGCGAGTGGACGGTGCGCATGTCGGCGATGTTGAAGAGCACGCCGAGCCACTGCAGGTCGGGGTTCAGGCCGTCGCGTGCGAGCTCGATGACCTGCAGCGCCTGTTCGACGCCCTGCAGCGCGAAGTACTGCGCCTCGGCGCTCAGCAGCGCCCAGTCGGCCGCGACGAGCGCGTTGACCGTCAGCAGCCCGAGCGCGGGCGGGCAGTCGATGAGGATGACGTCGTGGGCGGCGTCGACGTCTTTGAGCGCCTTGCGCAGGATCAGCTCGCGGCCCATCTTGCCGGCCATCGCCAACTCGGCCTCGGCGAGGGCCAGGTTGGACGGGATGATGCCGTCGTGGTCGGCCGCCGCGGCCTTGGCGCGGCCCGACAGCACGTCGCCCACCGTCGGCGTGGCCTCGGGATCGACGTCGAAGTAGTCCGACAGGTTGCCCTGCGGATCGAGGTCGACGACGAGGACGTCGAGCCCGGCCTGGCGGAAGACGTCGGTCAGCGTGCGGACCGCCGTCGTCTTGCCGGTGCCGCCCTTCTGGGAGAGGACCGCGATCTTCTGGGCCACTCCCGCGACTCTAGTGGAGCCATCCGTAAGTTCGTCGTGTAGCGGTGGCGGTTCTGACCGGTGCTGGCGGCACGATGCGGCGATGGCGAAGAGTGGTCGCAATGAGTTGTGTTCGTGCGGGAGTGGTCTGAAGGTCAAGCGCTGCTGCGGCGTCGCGCGCGGACCGTCGGAGGAGAGCTTGGCGGTGGCGTTCTTGCGAACGGCGGCGCGGGGAGTCGCGGACTCGGCGGGGGCGTTGAGCGAGCGCGAGTTCGCGTTGCTGCTCGCCGATCTGGTTGATCTGCCGTGTCTGGATCTGTCGTTGCAGGTCGAGCTTCCGAAGCTGCTGTCGCCGGCATTGGGGCGGCTGTGCGAGGCGATCGCTGAGGACGACGAGATCGCTGGCGACGCGGTGATCGACGAGGTGCTTGATGAGCTCGACACGCCGTTTGAGCGCGCGCGGCTGGCGCGTGCGGTGATCGCGCTGCGCGATGCGGGCCGGTGCGGCGGGCGGCTGGCGGCGGTCGCGTTGATCGATCTGGCCAGCGGGTCGCGGCAGTTGTTGTGCGCGAGCGTGATCCAGGCGGTCGCGGTGCGTGCCGGGGTGGCGCGAACGCCGGCGGGTGTGCTGCTGGCGGCGTAGCGTCAGGCCGCCAGGCGTAGGTGCGGCTCGCGGGCCGCGAGCTTGGCGAGCAGCGCGTCGAGCTTGGCGCGGGTGAAAGTCCAGTGGAACGGTTCGGCGATCTGGCGGTAGTGCTGCTCGAAGGCGGTGATGCGGGCGGCGAGCGCGTCGAGGTCGGCGAAGTCGTTGGGCGTCAGCGCCTTGCGTTGCAGGATCGAGAAGTAGATCTCGATCTGGTTCAGCCACGAGGCGTGGACCGGGAGGTGGATTAACCGCGCGTTGGGATAGGCGTCGTGCATCCTGGCGATCGAGGTCTTGCCGGCGTGCGAGCTGCCGTTGTCGACGACCCAGAAGACGGTCTTGGCCGACGCGTAGGGCTCGCTGGTCATGACCTGCTCGACGAGGCGGCCGAACGGCTCGATCCCGGTCTTGGGCTCGCAGCGGCCGAAGATGCGGGCGTGATGGACGTCCCAGGCGGCCAGGTAGGCCAGCGTGCCGCCGCGCTTGTATTCGAACTCGACCAACGCCGGTCGGCCCGATGCGGCTGGGACCGTCGCGTGGCGGCGCGCGAGCGCTTGCAGTTGGGACTTCTCGTCGGCGCAGATGACGTATTCGCCGGGGTGCAGCAGCCGGCCCTCAAAGCGCCTGGCGTACAGATCGAGCACCCGGCCGGCCTTGGGCTGGAAGTCCGGGTCGCGCGGGAAGATCCACGAACGCTGCTGCCACGGCTTGAGCGAGCGGTCATGCAGCCAGCGCCAGATCGTCGTCGCCGACGCCTCGGTGACGCCCTGCTCGATCACCAGCCGGTGCAGCTCAGTGCGCGAGAAGCGCCCCAGCGGACGGCCGTGCGTGGCCGGCAACTCGCAGGCCACCGCGACGACCTCGGCGACCTGCTGCGGGGGGAAAACGGCGCGGGCGACCCGCGCGCGGCTTGTCCCTGAGTCCCTCGATGCCCTGCTCGCAGAACCTTCGTCGCCACTTGCTGACGACCTCCGGGTGGCAATCGCAGCGCACCGCGATGTCCTTGTCCTGCATCCCCTCGGCCGCGTAGAGGATCAAGCGGGCGCGCTGCACATCGCGATAGGGCAGCGTCGGCGTACCGGCCCGCCGCTCAAGCTCACGACGATCCTGCTCTGAAAGCTCGATCCGGTAGCGGCTAGTCCGGGCCACGCCTCACAGTTCGCCGCACCCAGCCGGACCCCTTCACATAACTCGACGAGATTCCGGACGCGTCCACTAGTTGAGGCCATTGTTGGAGTGTGTGCGGGCGTCTTGAGGCGTGAGGGTCGCGTGCTCGGGCTGCGTGGAGTGCCGGCGGGGCGGTTTTCGAGCAGGCGAGGGCGACGCCGATGGCGCGCGCTTGCGGTCTGGTCGGTGGCGGGTCAGGCGGCGGCGGGGAGCGCTCGGATGCGGGTGAGCGCTTCGATGAAGTCGGTCTGCCAGGGCCAGCGGGCTGGCAGGTGAAGTGTCTGGCGGCGCCCGCTTCGGGTGAGGCGGCCCGGCAGCGCGAACAGCCGGCGGCGCAGCGTGCGGGCGGCGCGTGGTGTTGGGTCGGTGAGGCCGAGCAGGCCCGTCCAGCGGGCGAGGTTGTGCGCGAGGCACGCGATCACGGTCCAGGCGCTGTTGGCGCTGTAGTGCCCGGAGGGGAAGTGCGCGAGCGCTTGGTCTTTGAGGTCGCGGATGACGAGTTCGACCTGGGCGTGCTGGCGGTGCTCTGCGTCGACGTGGTGCATCGCCTCGGTGCGGTTGGTGATGAACGCGTGATGGCGCCAGTAGGTGAACAGCGCGGCCTGGTCTTCCTGGGCGTCCAGGTGGACGCGACGAACGATCAGGCGGTCGTTCCCGAGCGTCGTTTCGGCGAGCTCACAGATCCCGCTGTCGGGATAGTCGGCGACGGGCTGCCATGCCTCCTCGGCGATCAGCGCGATCCGCGCCGTGACGATCTTGTGCATCGTGACGCCGATCGAGTAGCGGCAGCCCTGCGCGCGCAGGCGCGCGATGACCTTCTTGTTCCAGAACCCCGAGTCGGCGCGCAGCAGGATCTGGCCGGCCGCCCCGGCCTTGCGGACGCGCGCGAGCAGCTCGTCGACGAAGCGCAGGGCGCCGCGCTGCGTGTTCGCCGCTCCCTTGCGCAGCCGGACGTGCAGGACCTCGCTGGTGTCAGCGCGCGTTGCGAGCAGCGGGTGGTAGCCGAGCTTGCCGGTGTAGCCGTAGCCGGCGCCCTGCTTTTGGTGGCCGTGGACCTCGCCGACGAAACTGTCGACGTCGATCACCAGCCGCCCGGCGCCGGGGCCTG
>JALYLC010000204.1 GCA_030774435.1 Actinomycetota bacterium | reverse complement strand
GCGCACGCCGCTCGAGGACGGGCTGGAGCGCATGACCTCGTGGTACCGCGGCCTCGCCAGCCCGGAGCGCTACCGCAGCTCGAGCAAGGAGGTCGCGCTCGACGCCGAGCACAGCATCACCGCCGTGATCGCCTGCTACCGCGACGCCGAGGCCATCCCGGTCATGTACCGGCGGCTGACCGAGACGTTCGCCGCTCTCGGCGTCGACTACGAGATCATCTTCGTGAACGACGCGAGCCCCGATGACAGCGAGGGCGTGATCCGCGAGATCAGCGAGCGCGATCGTCGCGTGCTCGGCATCTCGCACTCGCGCAACTTCGGCTCCCAGGCTGCCTTCCGCAGCGGCATGGAGCTGGCGACAAAGAACGCCGTCGTGCTGCTCGACGGCGACCTGCAGGATCCGCCGGAGCTGATCGCCGAGTTCGTGGAGCGCTGGAAGGAGGGCTACGACGTCGTCTACGGGCGGCGCGTCTCGCGCGAGACGACGTGGTTCATGCAGCGCGCCTACCGCGCCTTCTACTGGGCGTTCGACCGCTTCTCGTACCTCTCGATCCCCCGCGACGCCGGCGACTTCTCGCTGATGGACCGCCGCGTGGTGCACGCGATGCTGCAGTGCGACGAGCGCGACCTCTTCCTGCGCGGCGTGCGCGCATTCGTCGGCTTCCGGCAGACAGGCGTCGACTACGTGCGCCCCAAGCGCATGTTCGGCGAGACCACGAACAACCTGCGGCGCAACATCGGCTGGGCCAAGAAGGGCATCTTCTCCTTCAGCAACGTGCCGCTGACGATGCTCAGCTTCGCCGGCACCGTGCTCTTCCTGCTCAGCCTCGTCCTGGCCGCGGCCCAGGGTGTCGCCCGAGTGATCGCGCCTGACAGCGCTCCGCGCGGTGTGGCCACGCTCGTCATCCTCGTGCTGCTGTTCGGCTCGCTCAACCTGTTCGCGATCGGGCTCGTGGGCGAATACCTGGCACGCGTGTTCGAGGAGGTCAAGCGTCGCCCGCTGTACGTCCGCTCGAGCATCGTGCGCGACGGGGAGGTGCGCCTCGTCTCACCGTCGGTCGACGCGCGCTCGGCCTCGCTGCCAGGATGATCGCGATGGAGCCGCACCTCCTCACGCGGGCCTGCCCCGTGTGCGGCGCGACGAGCGGGCGCGAGCTCGCAGCGGCGCGCATCGACGCCGCAGCGCTCGACGAGTACGCCTTCGCCTCGCGCAAGGTCCCGGAGTACATGCATCACCGCCTGGTGGAGTGCCCGACCTGCGACGCCGTCTACGCCAGCCCGCTGTTCGACTTCGGCGGGATCGACGCGGCCTACGATGCTGCGGCATTCGACAGCAAGGAGGAGGCGGAGTTCGCGAGCCGCACCTATGCGGCCCTCGTGCGCCCGCTGCTGCCGCGCCTGCCCAGCACCTCTGCGGCGCTCGACATCGGCACCGGTGAGGGCTCGTTCCTCGAGCAACTGCTCGATCTCGGCTTCGAGCGCGTGGCCGGCTACGAGCCGTCGGCTGCGCCGCTCGCCTCGGCCTGCGAACGCGTGCGCCCGCTGATCGTGCACGACGTCTTCGACGCGCAGCGCGCGGCCGGAAGCGGGCCGTACGACCTGATCGCCTGCTGCATGACGATCGAGCACGTCCCCGATCCCGCGCAGCTGTGTCGCGACGCCTTCGAGCTGCTCGCCCCTGGCGGGGCGCTCATGATCGTCTGCCACGACCGGCGAGCGCCGCTCAACCGCGCGCTCGGGATGCGCTCGCCGATCATCGACATCGAGCACTTGCAGCTGTTCTCGCAAGCCAGCGCCCGCTCGCTGCTGGAGCGCACGGGGTTCACCGGAGTGGAGGTCCGGCGCATCACGAACCGTTATCCGCTGCACTACTGGCTCAAGCTGGCGCCCCTTCCGCGCCGCGTCAAGCTGGCACTCGTCGGCGGTGCGCGCCACGGTTCTCTCCGCTCGCTCTCGCTCTCGCTGCCGGTGGGCAACCTGAGCGTGACCGGCTTTCGTCAGTCGCGCACGTAGAGGCGCGTCACCGCGCCACCGAGCATGCGCGCCTTGCGGTCGATCAGGCGATAGCCGGGTCGTGGCGGCGCGTCGCTGTGTGCTCCGTCGGTGACGAGATAGCGCGCGGCCGCCTTCTGGGCGGGCGTTCCGCCCTTGAACACGTCGTAGCGGCGCGCGGATCCGACCGTCGCGCCATTGAGGCGCAGGTCGAGGCCCCAGGTGTAGCCGAGCACGACGTCGATGTGCACGGGATAAGGCCCCCCGCGGCGCTCGATCTGCCGGGCGAAGGGGTCGACCCAGGTCTGTGCGCTCGTCGCCCACACATAGCCCTCGAGGTCGGCGCCGGGGTACACCGTGTGCACGGGATCGGCGAGCACCTGCCCCTCGTAGCGCAGCGCGGGCGACACGGCCACCAGGAGCAGGCCGGCCGCGATGGCGATCCGCGCGCTGCGATACGGCAACGAGCCGCCGGAAAGGCCGTTCCAGACTGCCAGGGCGCCGAGCGCCACGAACGCCGAGAGCGGCACCATCGCAGCCGCGAAGTAGCGCGGATACGGCCACAGGGCGAGGAGCAGCGCCGAGGCGATGACGCTCACTGTCCAAATCAGCAGGACGGCAGTCGCTGCACGATGGCGGCGCAGGCCCGAGATCACGCCGATGACCGCGAGCGTGATGCCCGGGGTCGTGAGGTAGCCGAACAGGGCGTTCCACTGCAGCGGCCCGTTGGAGCGGATGCTGGGGACGATGTCGTCGAAGATCTGCCCGATCGAGCGGTGGTTCTCCCTGGGCAGCATGGGCTTGTCGTAGAGCGGGGTGAGGCGGGCGATCGACGTGATGGCGTAGCCCAGCGCGAGCGCGAGTGCCGCGTACCCCGCCCAGATCAGCAACCTGCGGCGCCGCAGCGGCGAGGCGTAATCGAAGAGCAGCAGCGTGAACGGCAGCACGACCAGCGCGACCGAGGTCGTGGGCTTCGTCAGGCCGCCCGCGCCGATCACGACGCCCAGCAGCACCGCAATGACCATACTCGGCTTCTGCACGAGCCGGATCGAGACCAGGACGGCGGCGGCCACGAGGCCCGTCACCATCGCGTCGTAGATGCCCACGGACGCGTTGACGAGGAAGTA
>JALYLC010000203.1 GCA_030774435.1 Actinomycetota bacterium | reverse complement strand
CGCACGAGCGTGGGCGAGACGCCCAGGAAGGTCAGGCGGTGGCGCTCGGCGAGCCGCCAGATGCGACCGGCGTCGGGGTAGTCGGGCGCCCCGTCGTAGAGCATGGCGGTGAGGCCGAGCCCGTGCGAGTTGGCGAGCAGCCACGGCCCCATGATCCAGCCGATATCCGTCATCCAGTGGATGCGGTCGCCCGGCTGCAGATCGCCGGTGTAGCGGCCCTCACTCGCCATCTTGACGATGAAGCCGCCGTGCACGTGCACCGCGCCCTTGGGCCGTCCGGTCGTGCCCGAGGTGTAGGCGAGCATGAACGGATGCTCGCTCTCGACCGGCGTGGCGCGCCGCGTCCCAGCCCGCCCGTTCAGCAACTCGTGCCACCAGACGTCGCGTCCTTCCCGCCACGCGACCGGCTGGCCCGTCTGCCGCACGACGACGACCGAGCGCAGCTGCGGCGCGAGCGCGCAGGCGTCGTCGGCCGTCGCCTTGGCGGACACCGGCCGGCCGCGGCGCATGAAGGCGTCGACCGTAATCAGGGCGACGGCGCGCGAATCCTGCAAACGGCTCGCGACCGCGGAGGCCGAGAATCCCGAGAAGATCGGCACCACGAGCGCGCCGATCGCAGCAACCGCGTAGTAGGCGATCGCCACCTCGAGCGCCATCGGCATGAGCAGGGCGACGGCGTCGCCACTGCCCACCCCGAGCGCCTCCAGGCCCTCGGCGCAGCGCGCCACCTCGCGGGCCAGTTCGGCGTAGCTGAGCGAGCGCACCGCTCCCTCCTCGTCTTCGCAGACGAGGGCCTCGACGCCGGCGTGGGCGGGGTCGTCGGCCCAGCGCTCGACGCAGACGTGAGCGAGGTTGAGCCGGCCGCCCTCGAACCAGCGTGCCCAGGCCGGGCCGTCCGAGACGTCGAGCACGCGCCCGTACGGCGTCTCGAACGGGATCGCGAGATCGCGCACGACGGCGTCCCAGAAGCGCTCGGGCTCGGCCGTCGAGAGCGCCAGTAGCTCGTGATAGCCGCCGACGCCGAGCGAGCGAGCGAGCGCCGTGGCGTGGGCGTTCTCGACCCACCCCTCGGGCGGGATCCAGGCGTATGCGCTCATGCCTCGACCGTACGCAGTTGCTTCGAGGCGCGCAGCGCCATCTGCACGGCCGCGAGCACGAGGAAGGCGGCGAACGCGCGCCGCAGCGTCTGCTCGGGCAGGCGCAGCGCGATCTCGGCACCTGCGAGCACACCGACCAGCGAGCAGAGGCCGATGATCCCCGCGGAGTCCCAATCCACGAGCCCCGAGCGGTGCTGGCGGTAGGAGCCCACGGCCACGACGGGGATGATGGCCGCCAGCGAGGTCGCCTCGGCGGTGAGCTGCGCCAGCCCCAGCCCGAGCGTCAGCGCCGGCACGAAGACGATGCCCCCGCCGACGCCGAAGAGGCCGGCGAGCATCCCGCCTGCGAGACCAAGCGCCAGCGCGAGCGCGACGTGGCTCACCAGGCGAGCCTGCCTGCGACCACGAGCATCACGCAGGCGAACGCCAGCTGCAGGTGCGGCCCGCGCACGCGCTTGGCGAGGGTCGTGCCGAGCACGACTCCCGCGACGGCCGGGAGGCCGATCAGGAGGGCGTCGCGCCAGACGACGAGATCGTCGAAGGCGTAGCGGACCGTACCGAACACCGCAGCGGCACCGATCGCGGCCAGCGACGTCGCGGTCGCGCGGTGCGCAACCCAGCCGCGCGCGATCAGGGCCGGCACGATCACGATCCCGCCGCCGACACCGAACAGCGCCGCCAGCAGGCCGCCCGCGCTGCCGATGCCGGCGAGCGCGGCGATCCGCCTCACGCGCGCAGTCCCAGGTGCTGCTTGAGCGCGCGCGTCTGGCGCCGCGCGACCTCCAGTTGCGTGCCCTCGGCGTCCGAGAGTCGCACGATCCAGTGGCCCGGGGCGGACTGCTCCAGGGTGGTCACCTTCTGCAGGTTGACGATCGACGAGCGGTGGATGCGGAAGAACAGCGCCGGCGGCAGCGCATCTTCGAGCTCGCGCAGCGACTGCGTGGAGAGGTAGCGCTCGTCGTAGGTCGCGATGCGCGCATAGTCGCCTTCCGCGAGCATGAAGTAGACCTGATCGTGGTCGAGCAGCAACGTCTCGCCGCGGCGCGTGACCGGGACCTTTGCGAGCTCGCCGCGCGCCGCGCGCTCGGGCGCTCCGCGCAGCGCGCTGCGCAGGCGCTCGACCGTCTGCGCCAGCCGATCCTCGGCCACGGGCTTGAGCAGGTAGTCGAACGCGTCGACCGAGAAGGCCTGCACCGCGTAGTCCTGGTGAGCCGTTACGAAGACGACGTGCGGGCGCTTGGGCCACGACATGATCTCCCGCGCGGCGTCGATGCCCGTGAGCTCCGGCATCGAGATGTCGCAGAACACGACGTCGTAGTCCAGGCGCGTGGCCAGCGCGAGCGCCTCGCGCACGCTGGCCGCCTCCCCGACGACCTCCACGTCCTCGACTCGCTCGAGCAGGAAGCGCAGCTCGGCGCGTGCCGGCGCCTCGTCGTCGACGATCAGCGCGAGCAGGCTCATTGCGCGAGGCGTTCCTGCTCGTGTCCAGGCGGCACGGTCGGAATCACGATCGAGATGAGCGTACCGATGCGGGGAGCAGAGGCAATGCGCAGTCGGCCGTGCTCGCCGTAGAACACCGCCACGCGCTGCGCGGTCGAGGCCAGGCCGAGCCCGGCGGCGCCCGACCCTACACCAGGCTCGAGGACGCGGTCGGCGAGCTCGCGAGGGATGCCGCGCCCGTTGTCGCGCACGGTGATGCGCAGCCGTCCGAGGCGGACGTCGCAGCGCACGACGACGCGCAGCGGCCGGTCCGCCTTGCCGTGGTTGATGGCGTTCTCGACCAGTGGTTGCACGAGCAATGGCGGCACGAGCGCCAGCTCGGCGGCCGGCGTGACGCGCACGTCCACCTCGAGCTGGTCGCCGAAGCGCGCGCGCTCGAGCGCCACGTAGGCCTCGACATGCCGCAGCTCGTCGCGCAGGGGCACGAACGCGTGGGGGCGGCGCAGGCTGAGGCGGCAGTGCTCGGCGAACGCCAGCACGAGCCGGCGCGCCTCGTCGGGCTGGGTGCGGCAGAAGGCCGCGATCGTGTTGAGCGCGTTGAACAGGAAGTGCGGCTCGATCTGGGCCTGCATGGCGGCCAGCTCGGCCGAGGCCGTCGCGCGCGCGTGCAGATCGAGCTCGCCGAGCATGACCTCCGTCGAGATCAGCGCACCCAGCTGCCGCGCGATCACGCGGTCGCGATCCGAGACGGCGAGGGCGTTCTCGCTGAAGAGCACGATCGCCCCGATGGCGTCGCTGCGGTTGACGATCGGCGTGACGATGGCGGAGCGCAGCGGGCAGTCGCGGCCGTCGCAGCCGTGCTTCCAGCCCACGGGCAGGCGGGAGACGCGCCGCTCGAGCATCGCGTCCATGGCGCCTGGCGGCGCAGGTAGGCCGGCGCCGTGGTGATCGCCGCCGAGGCCGGCGTGGGCCAGCACGTGCTCCCGGTCGACGACGGACACCGCCGCATAGCCGAGACGCTCGCGGATCTCGTAGGCCACGACCTGCGCGCTGGCGGCGTCGAAGCCTCCGCGCAGGGCGCCGCGCACTGCCTCGAGCGTCTCGAGGATGGCGGCCGCCGGGGCCTGGCCGAGCGGCACGACCCGGCCGAAGGCCGCGCGCACGAGGCCCAGCCACGCCACCAGGGCGAGCGTCGTCACCGCGACGATCGGCACGAACCAGCGCAGCGACACGCCCCAGTCCTGGAGCATGCGCAGCACGACGAACAGGAGCACCGCCTGGATCGACGCGAGCGCCGCCCCGATCATGAGCGGACCGCGCACCTCGTGCCAGCGGCGCCCCACCTTCGCGGCTGCCAGGCGGCGACCGGTGGAGACGAAGACGAGGCCTTCGCTGCTCCGGTCGGGCTCGCTCACGTCTGACCGACCCTGCCCGGCTTGCGCAGGGCCGCGAACTTGGCCAGCGGCCGTGTGTTGACGACGTCGTCCGCCGTCGCACCGGCGCGCCGTGCCATGAACACGCCGAGCTCCTGGTAGTCGAGCGCCGCGAGCCGGTGCGCATCGGTGGAGATGACCAGCTTGACGCCCGCAGCGAGCGCGAGCCGCGCGTGGGCTGGGCGGAGGTCGAGGCGGTGCGGCTGCGAGTTGATCTCGAGAAAGGTGCCGTGCTCGGCGCACGCGCCGACGAGCGCCTCGACGTCGAAGGCGTAGCCGTCGCGCTTGCCGATCATGCGGCCCGACGGATGCCCGATCGCGTCGACGCACGGGTGCTCTGCCGCCGCCAGCAACCGCTTGGTGATGCGATCGGCATCCTGGCGCTGCGCCACGTGCAGCGAAGCGAGCACCCAGTCGAGCTCGGAGAGCAGGTCATCAGGCAGGTAGAGCGAGCCATCGCCCATGATGTCGACCTCGCAGCCCGCCAGCAGCTCGAACCCATCGAGCGTCTCGCGGATCCGCTGGACGGCCTCGATCTGCTTGCGCACACCATCGGCCTCGAGGCCGATGCCCATGCCGACGCCGCCGGAGTGGTCGGTGATCGCCATGTATTCGTGCCCGCGTGCGCGCACCGCTTCGACCATGTCGAGCAGCGAGTGCTTGCCGTCGCCGCTCCAGTCACTGTGCAGGTGGAGGTCGCCGCGCAGGTCGTCGAGCTCGACGAGATCGGGCAGGGCGTCGCGGCGCGCCAGCTCGAGCTCGCCGTTGTCCTCGCGCAGCTCCGGCGGAATGGGCGTGTAGCCGAGGTGCCGGTAGACCTCGTCCTCGTCACCCGTGCGGAAGACCTCGCCGCTCTCGACGTCCTCGATTCCCCACTCCGAGATGCTCATGCCGCGGCGCTGCGCGTCCTCGCGCATGCGCACGTTGTGGCCCTTCGAGCCCGTGAAGTGCTGGAGCAGGTTGCCGTAGCTGTCGGGCGGCACCACGCGCAGGTCGAGCTGCACGCCGTTGTGGGTGAGCACGGAGGCCTTCGTGGTGCCATGGCCGAGCACCTCGGCCACGAACGGCTGCTCGACCAGCCATGCGGTCAGCGCCGGCCCGTCGGTCGCCGCCGCGATCACGTCGACGTCGCCCACGGTCTCCGCGCGGCGCCGCAGCGAGCCGGCCTCGTCGGCACGCTCGCACGCGGGATGCGCGCGCAGCGGCTCGAGCACCGTGCGTGCGAGCTCGAGTGCCTGATCGAGCCGGAATACGCGCTTGCGCGGCGCGGCGCCGGCCTCGAGCTGGGCCAGCAGCTGCTGCTCCTTGCGCTCCCCGAAGCCCGCCTGTCCCTGAAGCCGGCCCTCGCGCGCCGCGGCTTCCAACTGCTCCAGCGTCGTGATGTCGAGCTCCTGCCACAACCTGCGCGCCGTCTTGGCGCCCAGGCCCGGCAGGCGGACGATCTCGACCAGGCTCTCGGGGACGCGGCCGCGCAGCTTCTCGAGCGCCTGCATCGTGCCGGTGTCGCGCAACTCGCCGACCTTCGTCGCGATCGTGTCGCCGATGTCGTCAAGCTCGGTCAGGCGGCCCTGCTCCGACAGGGTCCAGACCGATTCGGCGGTCTCGCGAAAGCGCTTTGCCGCCCTGCGGTAGGCGAGCACGCGGTAGACGACGGCGCCGTCCAGCTCGTAGAGATCGCCGAGGAGGTCGAACAAGTCGGCGATCTCGCCATTGCGCAGGCTCACGCGCAGGATCGTAGCTGCCGCTGCATGACCGTCCGGTTCACGGCGAGAATGCGAACGTGCCCCCGTCCCCTCGCTTCCTGGTCTGCGTGCCCACCTATGACGAGCGGGAGAACCTCGAGCGCATGATCGACGCGCTCGACGCCGTGCGCGAGCCGGACGGCGCGAGCGGCGAGGTGCTCGTGATCGACGACTCCTCGCCTGACGGGACCGGCGAGCTGGCGGATGCGCTCGCGGCCAGCAGGCCGTGGCTGCACGTCCTGCACCGCAGGCACAAGCAGGGCCTCGGCCGTGCCTATCTCGACGGCTTCCGCTGGGCGCTCGCGCGCGACTTCGACTACGTGCTGGAGATGGACTGCGACTTCTCGCACGATCCGCGGGCGGTGCCGTCGCTGCTCGCGCCAGCGCGCGCAAGCGCCGATCTGGTGCTGGGCTCGCGCTACTGCCCGGGCGGTCGCGTGGAGAACTGGGGCCGCACCCGTCGTGTGATCTCGGGCGCCGGCTGCCTGTATGCGCGCACCCTGCTGGGCGTGGGCGTGCGCGACCTCACGGGCGGCTACAAGTGCTTCCGCCGGGCCGTGCTGGAGGCCATCGAGCTCGGCGCGGTCGATGCGCAGGGCTACCAGTTCCAGATCGAGATGACCTATCGGGCGCTGTTGCTCGGCTTCGAGGTGGTGGAGGTGCCGATCACGTTCGCCGACCGCGTCGCGGGAGGCTCGAAGATGTCGCGCTCCATCGTCTTCGAGGCGATGCGGCGGGTGCCGCTGCTGCGCCTCCAGGCGCTCCGCGGCCGCCTGCCGCGCAGCGCCGGCGTGACCTCGCACGACGGCTGCTAGATTCAACTGATGTGGCGGCGGAGCCTTGTGATCGGCGCGGCCGCAGGCGGAGTCGCCGTGGCCGCCGTTGCCGCGCTCGCGCTCTGGTCCTACGCCGAGCGCCCGCAGGTGAACGGCGCGCCCAGGCAGTGGTACCGGACATCCGCGCCGGAAGTACTCGTCCCGGTCGAGCACAGCGGCCACCTCTCCGACCTGCGCGCGCGCGTCGACGGCCGTGATGCGCGGGGGAAGCTGCGCACGACGGGCGACGGGCTCGTGCTGGAGCTCGACGGCCTCAGCGACGGCACGCACCGCGTGCGCATCCAGGCGAGTCCCGCCCGCGTCTTCGGCGACAGCGTCGACGAGGCGTTCACGATTCACGTCGACACTCACCGGCCGTCGCTGGCACTCAACACGGCGCCGTCGGGCTGGCAGTCCGCGGGCGAGCTCAGCGGCCGCGTCGAGGCGGGCTCCACGCTCGCGCTCAGCTATTCGGGCAAGCGCGTCGTCCTGCATCCGCGCACGGGAACGTTCGATCTCGACCCCAAGCTGCCTGATGGCCGCACCACCGTGAAGTTGATCGCGAGCGACCGGGCCGGCAACAGCTCGGTGCTCACGCGCACCGTCGCGGTCGACCGCACCGCGCCCCGCGTGCACGTGGATCGCATCCCGGCCGTGCTCGGCACCGCCCACCCCACCCTGCGGGGGGAAATCGACGACGCCTCGCCGGTGTCGGTGGAAGCGCTGCTCGACGGTGCCTCGGTTGCCCTCCGCCGGCCCGACGGCACTGCGCTGCTGGGCGCCCGGGCGCCATCGGGCCGCTTCTCGCTGCCGCTGGAGCACCTGGCGCAGGGTGTGCACAACCTCTGGATCATGGCGACGGACAGCGCGGGCAATACGACCACGGCCATCGCGGGCCCCTTCACTGTCGATTCGACCGAGAAGCTGCGAGCCTCGACGGTGCTCTCGCTGGGAGCGCGCGGCGCCGACGTCGTGCAGCTCGAGCGGCGGCTTAAGGCCTTCGGCGCCTTCTACGGCCCCTTCACGCGCTTCTACAACCAGCGCACCGAGGCTGCCGTGAGCCGCTTCCAGCGTGTCCACCACCTGCCTGTCACGGGGATCGCGACTCCCGAGGTGCTGCAACTCAGCGCCGAGCGCATCGTCGTGCATCTGAGCATGTTCCGCGTCTTCCTGATCCGCGACGGCAAGAGGGTCTTCAGTGCGCCCATCGCGATCGGTCAGCCTGCGTACCCCACGCCGACCGGCAGCTACGAGGTCATTGCCAAGATCAAGAATCCGACCTGGGTGCCGCCGAACTCCCCCTGGGCGGCAGGGCTGGAGCCGATTCCGCCGGGAGCGAGCAATCCGCTCGGCTCGCGCTGGATCGGCACGAGTGCGCCCAACGTCGGCTTCCACGCCACTCCGATGGATTCGACCGTCGGGCACGCTGCCTCGCACGGCTGCATGCGCATGCACCGCGCCGACGTGGAGCGGCTCTACGATCTGGTGCGCGTGGGCACCCCGGTCGACATCGAGGTATAAGCACCGCTGATGGGGGAATCGAGCGGTCCCCGACGGCGTTTGTAGCATGGAACCCCTCTTTCCAGGAGCTTTCAGTGAGCGCAGATATCACCCATGTCAGTGACGCCGATTTCGACGCCGAGGTCACCCAGAGCGATCGCCCCGTGGTGATCGACTTTTGGGCGCCTTGGTGCGGTCCGTGCCGTCAGATGGAGCCGGCCTTCGAGGAGCTGGCAGCGGCCAACCCGTCGCACAAGTGGGTCAAGGTCAACGTCGACGACAACCCGGCGACCGCCGCCCGTTTCCAGATCCTCGCGATCCCGGCCTTCGTTGTCGTCGAGGGCGGCCAGGAGACGAAGCGCATCGCCGGCGCCAAGCCGAAGGGTCGCTTCGCCGCCGAGCTCGGGCTCGGCGTTCCGGCCTGATCGCGCAGCTCGTCGACGTCACGTACGCCCCCGGGAGCGCACCGCTCCTGGCGGGCGTCACGTTGGCCGTCCACGAGCGCACGAAGCTCGGCATCGTGGGGCCGAACGGCAGCGGCAAGACGACGCTGCTGCGATTGCTCGCGGGCGAGCTCAGGCCGGACAAGGGCGAGGTCGTGCTCAAGCAGAATCTCGTGCTCGGTCGCCTCGCGCAGGACGATCGCGAGCTGCTCCGCCTCGACCCGAGCGTGGAGGACGCGCTCTACCGCTCCCAGGCGGAGCTCGAGCTGGAGCGTCTGGCGGGCGAGCTGGCCGTGGCGGCACACGAGCCGCACACCCTGCGCGAGCTCGAGCGCGCCTACGACGATGCGCTCACGGCGCTCTCGGCGGCGGAGGAGCCCGACCGGGCTCTGATCGCCGACCTGCTGGGCGACCTCGGCCTGCGCAGCGTGCCGGAAGCGCGGCGGATGAGCGAGCTCTCGGGCGGCCAGCGGCGGCTGATCCTCCTGACGCGCGCGCTCGCCTCCGATCCCGACCTGCTCGTCCTGGACGAGCCCGAGGCGCATCTCGACCTGCGCGCTCGCGGCCTGGTGGCCGAGCGGTTGGGCGCGCGGCGCCGCGCCACGGTGCTCGTGAGCCATGACCGCGCGTTGCTCGACGTGGCCACCAGGGAGACGCTCGACCTCAGCGATGGCCGCCACGATCTCTACGCGGGCGGCTACAGCTTCTATCTCGAGGAGCGTCCCAAGCTGATGGGGCGGCTGCAGGCCGAGTACGACCGCGCCGTCGCCGAGGTCAAGCGGCAGGAGCAGATCTTCTTCCAGTATCGCGAGTGGGCGCGGCTGAACTCCAAATTCGCGTCGCGCGCTCGCGCGCGCCTGACGCTGCTCGAGCGCGCACGCAGCCGCGTCGAGCGGCCGCAGCAACGTCGCGACCGCACGCTCTCGGTGTCGTTCGCCTCAGACGCCCGCGGTCGCGTGATGGCGGAGGCCACGGGGGCCGAGGTCACCTACAGCGAGTCGGTCCGCATCGGCCCGGTCGATCTCGTGCTCGAGCTCGGCGACCGCGTCGCGCTGATCGGCCCGAACGGCGTTGGCAAGTCGACCCTGCTGCGCCTCCTGGCCGCTGAGCAGGAGCCGACCGCCGGGCGTGTGCGCGTCAAGGACGGCGCCCGCGTCGCGCTGATGACGCAGGAGAGCCTCTCGCTCGACCTGCAGCGCACGCCGCTCGACGTCGTGCTCGACGAGCGCACGATGGGCCGCGACGATGCCGTCCGCCGCATCTGCGCGCTCGGCCTCGACTACGACGACTGCAACGCCCCGCTCGGCCGGCTCTCGGGCGGCCAGCGCGTGCGCGTGCACTTGTTGCGCGTCTCCCTGCAGCGGCCCGATCTGCTGCTGCTCGACGAGCCGACCAACTACATCGACACCCAGTCCGCCGAGGTCGTGCAGACCGAGCTGGAGGCGTTCACGGGCTGCGTGGTCGCCGCCACGCACGACCGCTACTTCCTGGAGACGTTCGCGACGCGCATCGTCGAGTTGACTGCCACTGACCGGGGAACGCGCGTCGAGGAGCGCGAGGGCCTCGAGGCGGGGGCGGAATGACGGAGTTGAGCACCGCGCTCGAAGCCCGCTACCGCGCCCGCAGCCTGTGGCTCGACGGCCTTGCCGAGCCGTTGCTCCCACGCCCGGCCTTGAGCGGCGATCGCGACTGCGACGTGGCCATCGTGGGCGCGGGCTTCACGGGGCTCTGGACCGCCTACTTCCTCGCCTCGCTGCAGCCTGACCTGCGCGTCGCGGTCGTCGAGCGCGAGATCGCGGGCTTCGGTCCGTCTGGTCGCAACGGCGGGTGGGCCTCCGCCGGCCTCGCCGGCAGCGCGCACCGCTATGC
>JALYLC010000202.1 GCA_030774435.1 Actinomycetota bacterium | reverse complement strand
CGCGTGGTGGGAGCCGATCCGCTCGGGCGACTACCGGGCGTATTACGAGCGCCAGTACGGGCGGGCGCTGGGGTAGCCGGGATATCCGGCGCGTCGGGTAATGGTTAGTGGACCTCCCCGCTTCGGTGGACACGGGGTTGTTAGGCGGCCTTGGCCGCTGTGGTGGTAGTGGACAGGCTCTTGTTGGTGGACGCGAGCCGCGAAGCGGCGAGACTCGCGCCGGGGTCGCTCAGCGTGCTGTTCTCGAAGTCCACTGGGGAGAGCATCCCGAGCGTTGAGTGGCGGCGTCGGCGGTTGTAGAACGCCTCGACGTAGTCGAAGACCGCGGTCCTAGCTTCGGCCTCCGTCGGCCACGAGCGGCGGTGGATGAGGTCCTTTTTGAGGCTTGCGTGGAAGCTCTCGAGGACGGCGTTGAGTGTCAAACGCATCGCCGACCGACCCTATCGACGCCAAGACGCGGTGGTCGTCGAGGACCTGTTGGAAGGCGAAGCTGGTGTATTGCCCGGACTCGACCGGTCCTCGCAACAGTGTTTCGGTGAAGGGACTGTACGGATGGCGAGCGACGGCCGCGCGTGGGTCTTGCCGCAGCGTGGCGCGGCTGTCGTCGCGGAGGCTCGCCCGGAGGGCGTGCCGGAGGGGCGATAGCCGCGTGCGTGCCGGTCGTGCCCCGTCGTGATGCGCTTCTCGCCACCGCGATCCGTGGCTTGGCCGGCTCCCTCTCCGTGGGCGCCGGATCGTCAGCCGCCGATCGGGCGCGCAGCGGGCCAGCCCTCAGGCCGCCGGCGCCAAGTACTCGTTCAGCGCTTCGGCGGGGGTGCGCCAGCCGAGCGTCTTTCGCGGTCGGGTGTTCAGGGCTGCGGCGACTGCCGCGAGGTCGTCGGCGCTGTGCCTGGCGAGGTCGGTTCCTCTCGGGAAGTACTGGCGCAGCAGCCCTTTGGTGTTCTCGTTGGTGCCGCGCTGCCACGGGCTCTGCGGATCGCAGAAGTAGACCCGCAGGCCGGTGTCGACCCGCAGCTGCGCGTGCTGGGCCGTCTCGGCGCCCTGGTCCCAGGTCAGCGACCGGCGCAGCTGCCCCGGCAGCGTCGTGATCGCGTCGGCGATCGCGTCGCGGACCGCCTCGGCTCCGTGACCAGTGAGCGCCGGGCCGTTCTTGACGCGGGGGCCGTCGCGGCCGTCCATCGGCGGGAGGTGAAGCAGCATCGTGAACCGGCTGCTGCGCTCCACCAGCGTGCCGATCGCAGAGCTGCTCAGCCCGAGGATCAAGTCGCCTTCCCAGTGTCCGGGAACGGCCCTGTCCTCCGCCTCGGCGGGCCGCTCGCTGATCATGACCTCGTCGGTCACGAAGCTCTTCCCGCGGCCGCGGACACGCGCCCTGGGGACTCGCAACGCCCGCCCGGTCCGCAGGCAAGCGGTCAACTCACGCCGCAGCGCTCCCCGGCCCTGCACATACAGAGACTGATAGATCGCCTCATGGGAAACGCGCATCGACGCATCATCGGGAAAGTCCACGCACAGCCGGTTGGAGATCTGCTCCGGGCTCCACGACCGCGCCTAGCGCCGGTCCGCGCGCCGACCATGACGCCGACCGATCCATCGCACCTCCGGGCCACCGACGGCGATGCCGCCAGCACGCCGCACAGCCCCCGACAGGCGGTCCTGAACATAGCGACGCAACTCGGTGTTGACCGCGAGCTTCGCGGGCTTCGGGCGCCGCGCGCGCAGGTCGGCATGCCACTGCGCGGTCGTGGCGCGATACTCGAACCCGTCGCTGCGAGTCGCGGCGTTGCGACGGAGCTCCCTGGAGATCGTCGACGGCGATCGACCAAGCTGACACGCAATCTCCCGCACCCCGGCGCCGCACGCGCGCAAGATCGCGATCTCCTCCCGCTCGCCGAACGACAGATACCGCCCCGACGGCGCAGCGAGGGTGACCGACGGCATCCCGCCACCCTCCCGAAACCACCGGACGCCGACCGCAGCCGACACGCCAGCGGCCGCCGCCGCCTCGCTCGACACCCCGCCAGCGATAGCCGCCCAGAACCGCTGACGATGCTCCAGCCGTCCCACCGGCGGACGCCCCGGCGAGCGCATCGCCGGCCGGCCAGCCCGATCCGCCGCCCGTCTCCTCTCGCCCATCGCAACCCCTCTCCATCGAGCGTTGCGACGACCGATTGAATCCGCCCTGCGAGCCCCGATCGCTGTGATGCACCAGGCCCGTGCCGAGGCGGCGGCGTGCGACGGCCATCGCGAGCGCCTCGATGACCAGCTCGGCGCGGAGGTGGTCGGCCATCGCCCAGCCGACGATCCGGCGGGAGTAGCAGTCCATCACCGACGCGAGGTACAGCCAGCC
>JALYLC010000201.1 GCA_030774435.1 Actinomycetota bacterium | reverse complement strand
CGCTGGAACAGCGTCTGACCCACCGTCTCGATCCTCGCGCCGCCCGTGTGGACGACGACAGCACCGCCGACGGCGTCGAGTCGCCTTCCATCCAGGGCATGCAGGAGCGAGCTGAGGTCCGGCGTCTGGAGGTTGGCGATGCCGAGCTGCACCGCCTCCTGAGACGAATAGGAAGCGGCCTTCCGGATCGCGGCCACCAGCGGGCGCACCGGTCGGTGGCGTTGCACGGCGACGCTGCGCATCAGCGCGGCAACGTCGTTAGTCACCTTCTTGCCCTCGGTCGAGGGCAGGTTCTGGCCACCGCTGCCCACGACCGCCGCCGCGCCGATGTTCGTTCCCGGCGCCATCGCCAGGAAGGCGCTCGAGACCGCGATCAGCGTGCCGGCGGAGGCCGCGCGCGCACCCTGCGGCTCGACGTAGGCGGCAACGGGCACCGGCGAGGCCAGGATGTAGCCGACCATGTTGCGCATCGAGTCGATCAGCCCACCCGGTGTGTTGATCTCGATGACCACAAGGCGCGCGTCCTCCTTGGCTGCGTGCTTGAGGGCACCCTTCAGGAAGCCGTCGCTGATCTGGTCGATGTCCGTGTTCAGCTTGACCACGACGACCGGGCCCGTCGCGCTCGCAGAGCAGGTGGACGGCGCCAGGCCGGGGGCAAGCATTGCCAGCAAGCAGCTCAGCAGAGCTAGACGCCAGCTCAAGCGGACGATGCTCAGCGGCCAGAGACGCGGCACGTCGTCCATCCTACTCCGCCGGCTTTGCACGCAGATTCCTGTGAAACGTTCTTGCGAATCGGCGTGACCTCCTGGGCGTGCGAGCTCAAGTGGGCCCGTGTGCGAGCGCTCGTTCGGCGTGACTCCGGCTTTCCTCGCGCCCGCACAGTGGCACCCGGACCTACGTCGCCGCTCAGGCCTACGCCGCGGCGCTCATCGCGGAACGCTGCCTCGAGCTCGATGCATCAAGCAGTAGCGCTTCCGGGTCGCGAAGGATCGGACACAACCCTGGGGAGCGTGAACGCGCGCTAACGCTCGCCTACGGCGCACGCCGTAGATGCGGTGCCAACCCGTCGCGGCGTGGAGCGCGGCTTGGGCGATGTATACTTGCGCAGGCGTGCAGATGAGACCTGACTGGGGTTCGCTGCCGGCTGACGAGTTGGAGCGCCTTGCGCGTGCCTTTCGCCTGCTCGGTGATCCCGGCCGGCTGCGGTTGGTGGCGGCGTTGTTGGATGACCGTGAGCTCTCGGTGCGAGAGCTGTCGGGCGCCGCGGTGCTTTCGGAGACGGCGACGAGTCAGCAGCTTCGTGTGCTCTACGAGGCGGGCGTCGTGCGGCGGCGCCGGGTCGGCCGGCAAGTGATCTATCGCCTCAGCGGCAGCGACGCACGCGCGTTCGCGCGCAGCGGAGTGCAGCGCGCCGCTCTTCGCTTCTCCAAGCGGAAGGACCCGATCGTGACGTACATCATCACTGAGCCGTGCATCGACGTGAAGGACAAGTCGTGCGTTGATGTCTGCCCGGTCGACTGCATCCACGAGAGCGACCGCATGCTCGTGATCGACCCCGAGGAGTGCATTGACTGCGGCGCGTGCGAGCCCGAGTGCCCGGTCGAGGCGATCTATCCCGAGGATGCCGTGCCGGACAAGTGGGTGCCGTTCATCCGCATCAACTACGCCTACCCCGACGGCATGGCGAGCGTCAACGGGCTCGTTCAGGAGCAGATCGCGCAGAGCCCGCCGCCACCGATCGCCGGCCACCGCGGTTGAGCCGATCAGCGATGCGGCCTGATTGGCTCGTCAGCGTCGAAGCCCGGCGGCTCATGTGACCGGCGCCTCTCCAGGCCAGTGGCGATCGCGAGCGGTAGGCTTCAGGGGAGAAGGCGTGCGTGCCGCGCGTCGTCACGATCTCGCTGAAGCGCTGGCCGCTGGCGCGCGCCAAGACACGAGCAGCAATTCGTGCGCAGCTGGTGAGCGCGCGCGAGCAGCGATATCGGCTGGAATACCACGACCCGTCTGGGTCGATTCGCCTGCATTTTTCGCCGCGTAGAGACCGCCGCGCAGCCAAGGACGAGATAGACGCAGTGCTTGATGCAGCCGACCGCCGCTGGCGGCGTGCCTTCGATCTGTATCCGAACGAATCGTCCCTGCGTCGCCGCGGCGCTCAGGGGCGAAGCGGCAGACCGCCGCGGTCCTCGGCGACCGCACGTAGTAACGGATTAGTAACGAATGCCCTGTCCGTCACGTCCGTTTGGTCTTCCATGGAGCCCGCGCTGGGCGCATGCGTCCGGTCGGAAGCAGGAGCGCTCCTCGGAATGCGGTTGTGATCCGGGGGATCGCAGGTTGACCGCGGCGTCTGGCGCTCGCGGGTCGGAGAAAAGGCGCGCGCTCTGACTAGCCTGGGAGGCATGAGCCGCGTCCTCCGCATGAACGACCGCCTGACGCTACCCCAAGTCTTGGCCCTGCTGACTCCTGAGGCGCTCTCGCTGCAATGGAGCGTGCTGGATTTGGGTGAGGTCGTGCCCGGCGAGGGCTGGGATATGCGCGTGCCCTACCGGGAGCCGCGGGTTCTCGAATCCTCGCGTGGCTGGACGCTGACGTTCGCGGAGCTGGTCGCCTTCGGCGAGTGGGCCTCCCAGGTCATCGACGGCGTCTTCGTTGCTTCCGTTTCGTCGGAGCGCCTGCCGAGTCGCAGTGACGATGACACGAAGGTCATTGAACAGGCCGATATGGTCGTCGCGGCTGTCGATAGCAGCTTCTGGTACGTCAGCGCGTCCGACGAGGTCATCGCTCGGGCTGCGAGCGCAGTTCACGACTGGAGTGAGGTCGAACCCGCTGCCATTCGCCTTTCGACCTGGGGACGCGCATATGGCGATGAGGGTCCGGCGCTGCTACCT
>JALYLC010000200.1 GCA_030774435.1 Actinomycetota bacterium | reverse complement strand
AGCCAGCGCAGCGCGGGGAGGTCGACCTCGGGGATGCGTCCCGCAGCCGACCCTTCCACCAGCGCCTGCCACTCCGAGCCGTCATAGGCCGGCGTGGCCGTCCCGAGCGCGAAGAGCGCACCGCCCGCATCTGCGGGTGCGGCACCCACGGCCGCATCCGCCCGCTCCAGCACGCCGACGCAGCCCACGACGGGCGTCGGGTGGATCGGCCGGCCGCCGCTCTCGTTGTAGAGGGAGACGTTGCCGGACACGACCGGCGTGCCGAGCACCTCGCAGGCCTCCGCCATGCCCGTGATCGCCTCGTGCAGCGCGTAGGCCGTGCCCGGGCGCTCGGGGTTGCCGAAGTTGAGGCAATTCGTGATCGCCGCCGGCTGGGCACCGCTGCAGGCGACGTTCAGGGCAGCCTGCGCAACGGCCTCTGCGCCGCCGCGGCGCGGGTCGAGGGCGACGCGCGCACCGTCCCCGTCCAGCGCGACGGCGATCCCGCGCTCGGACGGCGTCAGGCGCACGACCCCTGCATCGCCACCGGGGCGGGCGACGGTGCCGGAGCCCACGACCTGGTCGTACTGCTCGTAGACCCAGGTCTTGGCGCAGAGGTTGGGCGCCGCGAGCAGGCCCAGCAGGAGAGCGCCCGGATCGCCGACCGCGGGCACCTGGTCGGCGCCCAGCGCGCGTTCGGCCAGGCCTTCCGGCCGCTCGGCGTGCAGCGGATAGCGCGGCGCGTCGGCCAGCGCCTCGGCGGGCATGTCGCCCACGACCTCGCCGTCGTGACGGCAGCGCAGCCGACCGTCGTCCGTGACCGTGCCGATCGCGGCGCACGGGAGCTGCCAGCGCGCGCACACAGCCTCCACCTCGGCGAGCCGGGACGGCTCGACGATCGCGGCCATGCGCTCCTGCGACTCCGAGATCATGATCTCGAACGGCTGCATGCCCTGCTCGCGCAGCGGCACGCGGTCGAGCTCGAGCTCGATGCCGACCCCGCCGCTCGCCGCCATCTCGCTGGTCGAGGAGGCGAGGCCGGCCGCGCCCAGGTCCTGCACCGAGACGACCAGCCCGCGGGCGGCCAGCTCGAGCGTGCACTCGATCAGCTTCTTGCCGGTGAAGGGGTCGCCGACCTGCACCGTCGGGCGCTTGTCCTCGTCGCTCTCGTCCAGGTCCTGCGAAGCCAGCACGCTCGCGCCCCCGATGCCGTCGCGGCCGGTGGTGGCGCCGAAGAGCACGACCAGGTTGCCGGTGCCCGTGGCGCTCGCGCGCACGAGGTCGCTGGCGCGCAGGAGGCCGATGCAGAGCGCGTTGACGAGCGGGTTGTGCCGGTAGGCCTCATCGAAGACCGTCTCGCCGGCGACGTTCGGGACGCCGACGCAGTTGCCATAGCCGCCGATCCCGCGCACGATCCCGCGGAACAGCTCCCGCGGTCGCTCCTCGGCGAGCGGTCCCAGCCTCAGCGAGTCGCCCAGCGCGATCGGCCTCGCACCCATCGCGAAGATGTCGCGCAGGATCCCGCCCACGCCAGTGGCCGCGCCCTGGTAGGGCTCGACCGCCGAGGGATGGTTGTGGCTCTCGACCTTGAACGCAACCGCGAGGCCGTCGCCGACCTCGATCACGCCTGCGTTCTCACCCGGCCCCTGCAGCACGCGGGCGCCGTTCGTGGGCAGGCGGCGAAGCTCGAGACGCGAGTGCTTGTAGCCGCAATGCTCCGACCAGAGCAGCGAGAAGACCGCGAGCTCGAAGTCGTTGGCCGGCCGCTCGAGCGTCTCCTCGATCTGCGCGTACTCGGCGTCCGTCAGCCCGAGGGCACGATGGAGCGGCTGTTGGGTCGCCTGTGTCACGCGTCCTCGAGATGCTATCGAACACCCTCGGCGCGCCAGCGCGCCTGACACTTCCCCGGCGCACACCGTCACCCACGTGTCACTTGGGCCCTGCCACGCTGGATGCCCGGTCAGAACAGCGAGAGGGGTGCGGCGTGACAGGCAAGACGGTTCAGCTGCCGTGGGGCAAGGCCACGGTCGAGGAGGAGGCCACGGTCGCCGGCAGTGCCAGCGATCGCGAGCTGGAGCTCGGTGTCGCCCGCCTCACCGGCCCCGACGGCGAGCAGCTTCTGCGGTTCTTCTACCGGGCGGACGGCCGGATCGTGCGCGGTCCGCTGACGCTCCGGCCCGCCGAGGTCGCGGCGCTCGCGCTCGAACTGCGCAAGCAGCCCGCGCTGCGCAGGCTCGTCGCCGGGCTGGGGAAGTGAGCTCGCGCCGGGTCAGTCCGAGAGCTGGTTTCGTAATCAGCTCTCGCGCAGGTCGTGCGCGAGCCCGGCGTCGCGCGCCGCGGCGATCTCCGCGAGCTCCGCCTCGTCGGCCCACAGGGCGCGTTCGAGGTCGCCCGCGTCGCGCGCGTTCGAGAGCACTGGGAAGAGCTCGCCTGCGACGCGCTGCCACGTGCCGATGCCGCCCAGCGCAGCTGCAGCGAACGGCCCGACGTGCTCCCAGCGACGCGCGTTGCCGAAGCGCACGACCTCGTCCACGGCCTCCGGCGTGGCGACGCCGTTGTCGATGATCCAGAGGGCCTCGCGCAGCAGCGCGTGCTGCAGGCGGTTCCAGATGAACCCGGGGACGTCGCGCTGTACGAGCACCGGGCGCTTGCCGCAGCTCGCGACGGCCTCGCGGGCGAGCTCGACCGCCTGCGGACGGCTCTGCGGGCCCGCAATCACCTCGACCAGCGGCATCAACAGCGGTGGATTCCAGTAGTGCGTGCCGACGGTGCGCTCGGGCGCGCCGCAGGCCTCGCCGATCTCGCCGATCGACAGCGAGGACGTGTTGCTGGCGATCACCGCCTCGCGGAAGTGAGCGGCGATCGGCGACAGCACCTCGCCCTTGAGTGCGAGATCTTCGGGCACCGACTCGACGACGAGATCGCAGCGCTCGAGTGCGTCCAGCTCGCTGCCGACGCCGATGCGCGCCGCGGCGGCGGCCGTGGCCGCTTCGTCGCGCAGAGCGAGGCGCAGCACCGTGGCGAGCGCCGCGTCGACGCGCGCCTGCGTCACGTCGGGATGCCGCGCGAGGCAGTGCACGCGGTGACCCGCGAGTGCGTACTCCACGGCGATCTGCGAGCCCATCAGCCCGGCACCTACGACGACGACGTCCATCAGCGGCGATCATAGGGCGATGCGCATCGTGATCACAGGCGGCCTGGGCATGCTCGGCGTCGAGCTCGCCCGTCATCTGCGGGGCACGCGGCCGCAGGACGAGCTGCTGCTGCTGGATGTCCCGGCCGCGCTCGCGCCGCCCGACGACGTCCCGAACGCCCTCGTGCTGCGAGGGGATATTCGCGACGCGGATCTGCTGCGTGCGGCGCTGGACGCTCCCGAGGTCGCAATCGTGCATCTCGCCTCGATCGTGAGCGGTGGCGCGGAGCGCGACTTCGACCTTGCGCTCGACGTCAATCTGGACGGCGCTCGCGCGCTCGTGGCAGCCTGCCGCGCGCACGGCACGGCGCCGCGCCTCGTGTTCACGAGCTCGCTCGCGACGTTCGGGGGCGCGCTGGCGCTCGGCACCGTCGACGACGGCACGCGCCAGACCCCGCTCACGACCTATGGCGCGACCAAGGCCATGCTCGAGCTGCTCTTCGCCGATGCGACCCGCAAGGGCTTCCTCGATGCCCGCTCCGCTCGCCCGCCGACCGTGATCGTGCGGCCCGGCGCCCCGAACGCGGCAGCCTCGGGGTTCGCGAGCGCCGTGGTGCGCGAGCCGCTGGCGGGCCGGCCCACGACGCTCCCGGTCGGCCTCGAGCAGCCGGCCGTCGTGATCGGCGTCGACACGACCGTCGCGTGTCTGGCGCGGCTGCTCGAAATCGACGGGGACGCCCTAGGCGACGGTCGCGCGCTCAACCTCCCGGGCCTCGTCGTCACCCCGCAGGAGCTCCTGGACGCGCTCCACGCGCTCGTGGACCCCTCGACGCTCGCGCCCGTCTCGGTGGAGGTCGATCCGGCCACCGTCGCGATCGTGCGGACATGGGCCACGGATTGGCGCTCCTCGCGAGCCGACGCCCTCGGGCTCCCGCGCGACGAGGACGCCGCCGGCATCGTGCGCGCTTACCTTGCTCGCATCGGCCGGTGAGCGCCGAGCGCACGGCGGTGCTCGGCGCCTGCGAGCGCCAGCAGGGGGCTGATCTCTCGTATCCCTTCGGTCCGCAGGCGGCCGTCTTCAAGGTCGGGGGGAAGATCTTCGCGATCGTCGGCCTCGAGCGAACGCCGGCGCAGGTGACGCTGAAGTGCGATCCCGAGCACGGCGAGCTACTGCGCGCCCAGCACGCCGCCATCAGCGCGGGCTATCACATGAACAAGCGCCACTGGATCACCGTGACGCTCGACGGCAGCCTCGCCGCGACGATGATCGAAGAGCTGATCGAGGACTCGTTCGACCTCGTCGCGCCCGTCAGACGTTCGAACTGAATGAGCGTGTGTGGCTGGGGTGGATGGAGCGAGCAGGGGCGCCGGCCGGCTCGCAGATCCGGTTGGAACCCTTTCAAGACCATATGGATGGGTGGCCGGCGTTGTCTGGTCGGCGCCTCGCGCATAGCATCGCGCGGGCTTGACTGCGCTCGGTGTTGGGCCGGGCGTAAGCGCATCTATGGGAGGCGCCGACATGCTG
>JALYLC010000199.1 GCA_030774435.1 Actinomycetota bacterium | reverse complement strand
TGACGACGCGCTCGCCGAGATGCAGGTCGACGACGGTCTCGCCGCCGAGCGGCTCCGTCACGAACACGGTTGCCGCGATCGTCGCTTCTCCACCTCCGACATGGACATCCTCGGGGCGCACGCCGACGAAGCAGGGAGCGCCATCCTCGAGCGCGACGCGATCGCCTGCCAGCCGGAGCGTGAAACTGGGGTGCTCGATCACGAGCGACCCATTGCTCCGCCGCGCCATCGCCGGGAGGAAGTTCATCGGCGGGCTGCCGATCGTGGTGGCCACGAAGCGATTGACCGGCCGGTGGTAGATGTCCTCGGGAGTCGCGACCTGCTGCACGGCACCGTCCCGTAACACTGCCATACGATCGGCCATGCTCATCGCCTCGACCTGATCGTGCGTGACGTAGACGAGCGTGCGGTTGAGATCGCGCTGCAGGTACTTCAGCTCGCTGCGCATCTCGAGCCGCAAGAGCGCGTCGAGAGCCGACAGCGGCTCGTCGAACAGGTAGGCCCGCGGGTCACGCACGATCGCGCGCCCGATCGCGACGCGCTGGCGCTCGCCACCCGAGAGCTTCGCGGGCTTGCGGTCGAGCAGCGCCTCGATCTTCAGTACCTTGGCCGCCCGCTGCACGCGCTCGGCGACCTCCTTCTTCGGCACCTTGCGCTGCCTGAGCGGAAAGGCGAGGTTGTCGAACACGCTCTTGTCGGGATAGAGCGCGAGATTCTGGAACACGATCGCGATGTCTCGATCCCCCGGCCACAGCTCCGTCACGTCCTCGCCGTCCAAAAGGATGCGGCCCGCGTCGGGTTTTTCGAGGCCGAGGATCGCGCGCAGCGTGGTCGTCTTCCCCGCTCCCGGCGGTCCGAGAATGGCGAAGAACTCGCCGTCGGCGATGTCGAGCGTGACGTCATCCATCGCGATCACGGAGCCGAACCGCTTGCTGACGCCGTCGAGCTGGACGCGAGCCATCAGCGCACCGCCAGACCGGTCGCATCGTCGAAGACGTGCACCTGCTCCGGATCGAAGATCAATCCGAGCGCGCTGCCGATCGCCGGTCGGGCACCGGGCGGCAGGACGACGCGGACGTCCGTTCCCTCATGCTCGAGATGCACGACATCCTTCGGCCCGAGCGGCTCGACGAGCGTCACCTGCGCGCGAATCGTGGCCTCGCTCGAGCCGGCGTCGACGACCCGCACGCGTTCGGGCCGGATCGTCGCCGTGAGGCCTGCCGTCGAGTCGCGGCCCTCGAAAGCCCCTCGCCGATCGCCGAGGTCGACGCTCCCCTGACCGACGTGCAGCGTCCCGTCGACGTAATGAGCGGGGATGAAGTTGTTCAGCACCGAGCCGATGAAGCGGGCCACGAACCTGTTCGCGGGCCGCTCGTAGAGATCGTCGGGCGATCCGTACTGCTGCAGCTCACCCCGATCCATCACGGCGATGCGGTCGGCCATCCCCATCGCCTCGACCTGGTCGTGCGTCACGTAGACCATCGTCTGGCCGACCTCGTGCTGGATGCGCTTGAGCTCGGCGCGCATGTACGCGCGGAAGGCCGAGTCGAGGTTCGAGAACGGCTCGTCGAGCAGGAAGATCGTCGGGCGCATGATCATCGAGCGCCCCAGCGCGACCTTCTGCAGGTCGTTCACCGAGAGCCGCGCGGCCGGTCGATCGAGCGCCGCGGAGAGGCCGACGGTTTCGGCGACCTCCTTGACGCGAGCATCGATCTCGTCCTTGCCGACGCGCTCGCGCCGGGGCTGCGACTTGAGGCCGAAGGCGAGGTTCTCGTAGACCGACATGTGCGTGAAGATGGCGTAGTTCTGGAACACGAAGCCGACGTTGCGGTTGCCGATCGCGACGTTCGACATCGGCCGCTCGTCGAAGAACACCTCGCCGGTCGTCGGCCGTTCGAGCCCCGAGATCATGTTCATCGTCGTCGTCTTGCCGCAGCCCGACGGTCCGAGCAGCGCGGTGAACGACCCGTGCGGGACCTCGAGGTCCAGGTTGTCGACGGCGCGCAGCGCGCCGAAATGCTTGGAGAGGGTCTGCAGCGTTATCGAAGACATGCCTACCGCTTGATCGCGCCGAAGGTGAGGCCGCGGACGAGGTACTTCTGGATGGAGAGCCCGAGGATCGCCGGGGGCAATATCAGCAGGACGGCAAGCGCCGCCTGGTGACCGTACTCCTGCCCGCCAGAGCCGCCGCTCATCGTGCTCAGGAAGAGCGGCGCGGTGGTCCACTTGTCCTGTGTCATCACGAGCACGATCAGGAAGTCGGACCAGTTGAGGATGAAGACGAACAGCGCGGTGGCTGCGAGGCCGCCCTTGACCTGCGGCAGCACGGCCTTGAAGAACGCACCCCACTGCGTGCAGCCGTCGACGATCGCAGCTTCGGAAATTTCCCGCGGGACGTCCTGGAAGAAGCTCCGCATCAGCCAGACGACGAACGGGAACGTGATCGCGCCGTAGATGATGATCAACCCCTCCAGCGTGTTCCAGAGGTGCAGGTAGACGAACATGAAGTAGAGCGGGATTACGACCGCCGCAGGCGGGAACATCCGCAACTGCAGGATCTGGAACGGCAACAGTGGGCCGCCGGCACGGAAGCGCGCGATGCCGTAGGCCGTGAACACCCCCACGAAGAGCGCGAGCAGCGTTCCGCCGCCGGCCGCGAGGAAGCTGTTCTTGAGCGGCGTGAGCGCGGAGAAGTCCTTCGACGCAAAAATGCTGTCCGCGGCGTTGTTGATGCCAAGCACGTCCTTGAAGTTCTTGAGCGTCGGGTTCTCCGGGTGCCAGACCACAATGCCGGGCGGGTTCTCCTCGACCTTCGGCTTGAACGCCATCGTCACGACCCAGTAGAGCGGGAAGCCGAAGAACAGCGCAAAGGCCGAGATCGTGGAGATGCGGAGGATCTTCCTCATGCGCGCGCCCCCGCATCGATCGCGTCCTCGATGCGCTCGGCCGGAACATCCTCGGCACCCACGCCCATCAATTCCTCGAGCGACTCGTTCTGTGCCCGCTCGATGGGCTTGATCGCCTGCTTGGCCACGATCGAGAGCGCGATCAGGACAATCAGCGCGACCGCGCAGGCGTACCCCCAGCGACCGCTCACGTTGGTGAGCCTGTAGAAGTAGACCGAGAGATTCTGCGTTGCCGTGCCCGGCCCGCCCTGGGTCATGATGATGATCGGGTCGAACAGCTTGAAGATCTCCATCGCGCGGATGATCACGGCGATCAGGAGGATCGGCCGCATCATGGGGATGATCAGGCGTGTGAACTGCGGCCAGAAGCCGGCGCCCAGGATCCGCGCGGCGTTCATCTGATCCTCGGGCAGCGCGACGAGGCCCGAGAGGAAGATCAGGAACATGAGCGGCGTCCATTGCCAGATGTCGGCGATCATCACGCCCCAGATGGCGAGTGAAGGATCGCTCAGCCACTGCAGCTTGACGTCACCGGGCCAGACGAACGACAGCATCCCGTTGATCGGCCCGTCGACCTGGAAGAGCATCTGGAAGATGAAGCCCGAGACGGCCGGGACGACCATCATCGGCAGCAGGAAGTAGACCATCACGAGCCCGCGGCCCGGGAAGTCCTTGACGAGCAGCATTGCCAGAGTGAAGCCGAGTGCCGCCTCGACGACCGTGCACACGCCCGTGATCAGGACCGTGCGCCAGACTGCATCCCAGAACTCGCGCGAGGTGAACGCCTCGGTGTAGCCCCGGAACCAGTGCCAGTTCTCGTAGGCGTGCCAGAACGTGGTGCCGTTGATCGGCGTCCATTCCGTGAACCCGATGTAGATCGCGACGAGCGCCGGGAACAGCACGATGAAGACCATCAGCAACTGCCCCGGCAGGACGAAGATCGATCCGATCCTGTCGCTGCGACTGATCCCGGCCCGGCGCCTGGGGGGCGCCGGGCCGGGGTTCGGTGCGAGTGGTTCGCTACTCACCGAGCGTTGCAGGCCGCTAGGACGGGGTGTCCGTCAGCGCCGGGAACGAGGCGTTGAGGGTCTTCAGCGCCTGCACCTGCTTGGCCACGCCGATGCGGGAGGTCGTGGCGTCCCATGCGTCGGAGAGCGCCTTCGCTGCCTGCTCGGGCGTCTTCTGCTTCGTCAGCACGTTCTGGATCTGATCGGACAGAGCCGTGCGGTACTCGGAGCCACCGCGGATCGTGATCGGAGGCGCCGTGTGCGGCACGATCTGCTTGAACGCATCCGTCGTGGTCTTCTTGTAGCTCGCGATCACGTACGGATCGGTGAACGACACCTTGTGGTGCGGATCCTGATACCCGCCGGGGTTGAACGTCAGCCACGTGTACGGCTTGGACGCACCGGCCCACTGCAGGAACAGGTAGGCCGCCAGCTGGCGATTCGCGCTCACGTGAGCGTTCACGCCGTAGCTGATGTTGTAGAAGATCACCGGCCGGCGGATGAGCTTGCCGCCGACGACGCGGCCCGGCATGAGACCCGTGCGGATGTGCTGCCCGACGTTCGCCGTATCGAAGGCGGGGTTGCCCGGCACGATCTTCGTCAGGTTCGGGAACGACGGGCCCATGAATCCGTTGCCGGCACCCATGACCTTGTACTGCGCGGCCCAGTCCTTCTCGAGCGAGCCGGGCTCGTGGTACTGCAGCTGCGCGAGCATCTCCGAGAAGGCGCGGATGCCCGCGGGCGTGTTGACGTTGGCCGAGCCGTCCGCGTTGAAGTAGAGGTTGTTGGGCGCAGCCGAGCACACGAAGCGCTCGTTCCAGTTGACCGCGCACCAGAACGGGGCGTTGGTCGCGATGTCGCCGAACAACTGCTTGTCCGGGCGGGTGAAGAACGCCGAGATCTGCGCGTGCTCGTCCCAGGTCTCCGGTACGCGCAGCTTCTTGCCGTACTTGTCCGAGTAGGCCTTCTGCTCGTTCGGGTCGTCCATCAGGTCGCCGCGGTAGAAGAACGGCTGCGTGTCGTTGTCGAACGCGACGGCGTAGTAGCGCCCGTTGTACTTCGAGAACAGGTTGACCGTGTTCTGGCCGCCTGCGAAGCCGAGCACCGGATCGCTCCACATCGGCTTGTACTTGGCGACGTAGGCGTCGAGCGGCTTGAGCAGCTTGGCCTCGGCGAAGTCGCCCATCTCCTCGATCGCGAACGTGACCGCGTCGAACGACGAGTTGCGCGACGACGCGTTGCGCGTGTTCGTCGCGTACTCGTCGGCCGGCGTCGTCACGGTGAACTTTATGTTGATGCCAGTTTCCTTGAAGAACTGCGACACGATCGAGAGCGCGCCCTTGGGGAACGCCTTCTCGAACTGCGGCTTCGCGAAGTCGAGCGTCTGGACGACGATCGCGTCCGGCGCCTTGCCGGCTTTCTTCATCGCGCGCAGGGCCGAGATCGCGCGCCCCTCCTCGGTGTCGAGCTTGTACTGGTAGCGCTCCGCGCCCTTGAAGCCGGTCGGGCCGCCATACATGCCCGGCGCGAGCTTGCTCGAGAGCCGTCGCTCATGGCTCCCGAGTGCGAACGAAGGGCTGCGGCGAGCGGCGGACGCAACCCCCGGGACGCCGAGCAGTGCGCCGGCTCCCAGCGCCGCGCCGGCCACGAACTTGCCGCGGGTGATGCTGGCGGAGTCCTGCTCACGTTCTTGCATCTGTCTCCTCCTTCGGAGATTCCGTGCCGGTTCCGCTCGCCAAACGTGTGGCGAGCTTATAGAGCGCGCGCGGAGCGCGTCAAGCTGCGCTCAGGATGAGCCTGGGACGGGACGCAGGGGCCTGTATTCACTGGCGCACCCCGACTTCGCGCATGATCGCGGCGGTGCCGTCGTAGGCACGTTGCGCCCAGGGGACGATGTCGGTCCCCGCCGGTGCGTACTCCAGCTCGATCGAGACCGTGCCCTCGTAGCCCGTGTCGACGATCGCCTGCAGGTACTCCTTGATGGGCGTGACCCCCATGCCCGCGGGCATGTCGCCATGGACATTGCCATCGCAGTCCGAGAGGTGAATGTGGCCGATGAGGTCCTTCATCACGGCAACGTCGGCGAACGACGCGTTGGAGAGGTGGAGGTGCGAGATGTCGGCGTTGGCGCGCACTGCCGGCACATTCACCTCCTTGACGAAGCGCACGAGCTCGTGCACGTCCTTGAGCAGCGCCTCGTTGAACGGCTCGAGCTCGAGCACGACTTCGAGCCCCTTGGAGGCGGCGTACTCGCCCGACTGCCGCACGAGGTCCAGCGCCATGTCCCAGATCGCCGGCCGCGGGAAGACCTCGCCGTCCCAGTAATACTCGCCGACCACGAGCAGCACGTTGCGCGCGCCGAAGAACGCGCCCTGGTCGATGTTCTGCTTGATGCGATCCAGCGTGAACCGCTGCACCGCCGGGTTGAAGTCGACGAGGCCGAACGCGACGACCACCTGCGAGCGAATCGGCAGCCCGGCATCTGCGCACCAGCGCTTGATGTCCGCGCGCTCGGCGTCACTGAGATCCAGCGCGTCCTGGAAGATGTCGTAGGTGTCGAAGCCGATCGCCTTGGCCTGGCGGATCCCCTCCTCGACGCCGATCTCGGTGCCGAGCCAAGTGGAGCTGATCATCCCGAGCTCGAGCTTCGCCATTCATCCTCCCCTATCCCGTGATCTCATCGATGCGCACGAGGCGCTTCTCGTCGAGCGAGCGGTACCCCGCCTCGATCAGCGCCATGGTTGTCAGATTCCCCTCGCCCGAGAGCACGTTCTCGCCGCCTTCCAGCGCGGTGAAGAGCGCGCCCATCGTGCCGGCGAAGGCATCCGGGAACCACACTTCGGTCCACTTCGGCTGGAGCACGTAACCGGGCTGCTGCGCGGTCGTGAGCGTGATCGTTGAGGGCGTCGGCGTTGGGTAGAAGGGCCAGCCGATGGTGCCCCAGGCAAGGCCCTCGGTGCCCTCCACACGCCACTTGATGTAGATGTCGCCCTCGGAGCCCTCGCGCACGGGCCCGCTCCAGACGTCGTCCCACGCGCTCGCCCGCATCCCGTTCGCGTACTCGAGGATGTAGAGGCAGATCCCGTCGCGGTGGTCGAACTTGGTGCGCGGATCCGTGCGCGCGCTGACGAAGATCCCCTCCGGGTCGCCGAACAGATGGCGGAAGACGTCGAGGTGGTGCACCGACATGTTCGCGAGCGTGAGCCGGTCCGTGCCCTCCAGGAACGCCTGCCAGTGCGGAATCGCCCGCATCTCGATGGTTGCGAGCACCGGCTCGCCGAGATAGCCGCGGTCGAGCGCCGTCTTCAGCGCGCGCATCGATTGGTCGTAGCGCATGTTCTGGTTGACGGCCAGAACCTTGTTTGAGTTAGCACAAGCCGCGACGGCGCGCAGGGCCTCGGCGTAATTCGCCGCGATGGGCTTCTGGACGAGGATCCCCTGGACGTGGTCTTTGCGACACGCCGCTTCCACGATCTCCAACTGCTGGTCGGGCGGGAAGGCGATGTCCACGACCTGCACGCGCTCGTCGTCCAGGAGTTCGCGCCAGCACGCGTGCACGGTCTCGATGCCATGCCGCTCGGCGACCGCTCGCGCGTGCGCCTCGGAGCGAGAGGCGATCGCCGCGATCTGATACCCGGCTGCCAGGTACGACGGAATCTGCACGTCGGCCATGATGAAGCCCGCGCCGATACAGCCGATCTGCCAGTCCTTACGGGTGGGCGGCGCCGGCATCGGCTTCAGGTCGAGATCGATCGTGCTCGTTGCCATCGTCGGCGGCCTCCACTCCATTCATCGGAAGAAGTGCGGCGACGGTACCAGTCGCATCTCGCGTTGGCAACGCCGGTTGAGCTCGGGTTCGGCAGGCGGAACGTTTTTCAGATAAACTCGCCGGATGCGTGTTTCGACTCGCAGATCGCTGCCCGAGCAGGTCGCCGCGCGCATTCACGAGCAGATCACAGACGGCACGTACCCTGCCGGGAGCCAGTTGCCGCTGCAAAAGGAGATCGCCCACCACTTCGGCGTCTCGGTCTCGGTGGTGCGCGAGAGCCTCGCGCTGCTGGCCGCGGGTGGCCTCGTCTGGAGCCGCGCCGGGACGGGCACGTTCGTGAGCGCCGACGCCCACGCCGCGCTGCGCTTTCCCATGTGGGTGCGCGAGCCGTCGAGCCCGCAAGAGCTCGCTGAGTGCCTGGAGGCTCGCGACCTGCTGGCGCGGTCCGCCGTCGCGCTC
>JALYLC010000198.1 GCA_030774435.1 Actinomycetota bacterium | reverse complement strand
TCCCCGGAGTGTTCGACTCGCTCGAGCGCCTGCGGGCGCTCGGCCTCGAGCTCGCCGTCGTGGCGAACTGGGACCTGAGCCTGCGGCGGCTGCTCGGCGAGATCGGGCTCGACCGTCACTTCACAGTCGTCGTGCACGCCGCGCACAAACCGGAGCCTGAAGGACTCCTCCGTGCACTCGCGGAGCTGCGGGTCGAGCCGGGACGCGCACTGCACATCGGCGATGACGGCGCCGATCGGGCTGCCGCTGCAGCGGCCGGAATGCAGTTCGCACCCGCACCGGTCACCACAGCGGTGGCTGCGATCGGATGAGGGTGCCGCTCGCACTCTGGAGCAGCTTCGTGCTCGCGTTCACCACGTTGAGCTACACGCTCCGCTTTACCGCAGGTAAGCCGCCGAAGGACCTCCTCTACAAGTGGTCGACCGTCGCGGGAAACCTGGTCGAGTTCGCGATCATCGGGGCGATCATCTACGGCATTGCCGGCACTGCAGGCGACCGGCGGCGAGTGTTCGCGTTACGCCGCCCGACCTCGTGGCGCACAGCCTTCCGGATCGGGCTCGGTGTCGGGATCGGAATGTTCGTCCTCACGCTGCTCCTCACTCCACTCCTCGAGCCAGGGCGTGAGCAAGGCGTCACCCCGGACACCTGGCAGCCGAAGCACCTGGCGGCGTACATCGCAAACGGGATCGTGGTCGCGGTGGTTGCGCCGGTGATCGAAGAGCTGACGTTCCGAGGCCTTGGTTATTCCCTGCTCGAACGTTACGGACGCTGGACGGCGATCATCGGCATCGGCATTCTCTTTGCGCTCGCCCACGGCCTGGTCAACGCGTTTCCGTTCCTCGCCGCGTTCGGTGTCGGGCTGGCGTACCTGCGCAGCAGGGTCGACAGCGTCTATCCGGGGATGATCGTGCACGGGCTCTTCAACGCGGTTGCCCTCACCGTTGCCGTTTCGGACAAACCACAGGCGGATATTCTCGGCGCGTGTGCCGCGGTTTGGCCTGTGCTGTCGCCCTTCTGATCGCCGCCCCGGCCGCAACGGGCGCGGCGCCGCTGATCGCCATTCAGGCAACGCCGGCGACCGGCCCAGCTCCGCTGCACGTCGCCTTCACCGCGACCGATGAGGCGACGTCCTACCACTGGGACTTCGGCGACGGCACTTCGGTGGACGGGACCAACCGGGCCGACCACACGTACGCGGCGGGCCGTTGGACGGCAACCCTCACAACGCGCTCCGCCGACGGCGAGACCGCGACACAGACGACTTCCGTCACGGCCTACGGGCTCACGCTCGCCGGACCGAGCCCGGCGCGGTACGGCCGACGCGTTGCTTTTCGGGGCACTCTCGTGCCCGCTGAGCAGGGCCTCTACGTCGCCCTCGTCGGACCCCACGGAAAGATTGGCGGTGCGCGAACTCACGCCGACGGGCGGTATGCAGTCGCGGCACGCGTCAGGCTCCCTGGCGAGTACGTCGCGACGAGCGCACGCGCAGAGTCCGCGCCGCTCGCGCTACGCATTGTTCCCAGGCTCGACGCGGGGCTCACCGGCAGCGGCGCGCGCGACAGCAGGTACTTCTTCAACGCACGGCTCGTGCCCGCGAGCGCCGGAGCGCTGGCGGTGAAGATCACCAGCGGCCAGAGCGTCCTGGTCGATCGTATTTTCGCCGGTCGCGTACAGATCAAGCTCGACACACGGCGCTTGACCTCGTACCACATCCGTGCCGAGGTGCTGCCGGTCGAGGGCTACGCCGGCACCGTCCGGGTGCTGCGCGCGAACGTCGTGCTGCCGCGGCTGGCGCTCGGCACGCGCGGCGTCGCTGTCTCACAGCTCGGCGGCCAGCTTCGGCGCCTGCACTACGCAGCGCCCTCCGGGTCGAACTTCGACGGTCGGATGCTCGACGCCGTCTACGCCTTCCAGAAGGTTCACGGACTGCCACGCACCGGGGTCGTCGATGCCCGGTTCTGGCACGCACTCTCGAATCCGCATGTCCCAATACCTCGGTTCAGGCAACCCGCGGGCCACATCGAGGTGAACAAGAGTTTGCAGGTGCTCTACGTCGTCCAAAGCGCCAGAGTTGCGCTGATCGTGCCGATCTCGACTGCAGGCGTGAGGGGCACGCTCACCCCGGTCGGACGCTTCGCGGTCTACCGCAAGGTCGTGGGATTCGACCCCAGTCCGCTCGGAACGCTCTACGACCCGCTGTACTTCACGGGTGGCTATGCAATCCACGGCAACCCGTCCGTCCCGCCCTACCCGGCCAGCCACGGCTGCGTGCGCATCCCGATGTGGGTTGCGCCGCACCTCTATCAGAC
>JALYLC010000197.1 GCA_030774435.1 Actinomycetota bacterium | reverse complement strand
ACCGCAGCCCGGCCTGCCGTTTCTCGGCGCGGCCCTGCAGCGCCTGCTCGAGGAGCGGCCGTGGGCCGGCACCGGGCTCCCCCGCAGCGAGCGCCAGATCCTGCGCGCGGTGGCCCAGGGCGCCCGCACGCCCGCAGCCGTCTTCGGCGCGACCTGGCAGATGGAATCGGCGCCCTATCTGGGGGACAGCTGGGTCTTCCGCCGCATCGACGAGCTCGTGCAGGGCGACGCGCCGCTGCTGGCGCGGAGCGAAGATCAGCTCGAGCTCACGCCCGCGGGACAGGCGGCGCTCGCGGGCTGAGAAGCTTCAAGGTCAGGCGCCGCCGCTGCGCTCGAGCTTGCGCATGTTGCGCTCGCGGAACCGCCGCAGCACCGGCGGTGTCACCGGAGACGACCAGTATGGGACGCCTGTTCGACGCCGTCGCCGCGCTCTGCGGCCTACGGTCGCAGGTCTCGTACGAGGGTCAGGCTGCAGTTGAGCTTGAGCCTTGGGCCGACGGAGGCGACGGGCCGGGATACGCTCTGCCGCTGATCGACGAAGGTGACCGCAGAGTGATCGACCCGCGGGCTGCGATCCTCGCCGTCGCCGACGATGTCGCTGCCGGTATGCCTGCCGCGATGGTCTCCGCGCGCTTCCACGAGGGCGTGGCGCGCGCGACCGCGAAGGCCTGCGCCGAGGCCGCCGAGCGCCGTGGCCTCGAGCTCGTGGTGCTCTCGGGCGGCGTGTTCCAGCACCGGCTCCTGCTGGAGCGCACGGCGGCGCTCCTGGAGGCCGCCGGCCTGCGGGCACTCGTACCCGGGCGCCTGCCGCCCAACGACGGCGGCATCGCGTACGGGCAGGCGGCAGTCGCGGCGGCCCGCGACCGAGCCCGCGCCTTGTGACGTGCATAACTTGGGGTCAGACCCCGAGTTATGCAGGCGCCTCACATCCCCGGCTCTGCGACCGCCGGCTGGTGGGAAGGCCGGCCGTTGCGCAGCCGGTCGGCCTCGCCGGTCTTCGGCGCGGGCGCGGCGTGCTGCACGCTTCCGATGAAGAGCGCGGCCGCGACTCCGAGCGCGTTCGCGACGACCATGAAGATCCAGCCGCGCTGGAAGGCCGCGACCGGGTCGGCGCGGCTCGGAGTCCCCATCACGGCGACCAGGATGGACACGCCGAGCACGAAGCCGAGCTGGCGCGTCATCGTGTAGATCGCCGAGCCGGTCGCGAAGCGCTCGCGCGGCACGGACGACGCGGCGGCACTGGCGAGGCTCGGCAGCACGAACCCGACGCCGATGCCTCCGACCAGCAGGCCCGGCAGCATCTCGCCGGCGTAGCCGGGCGTCTGGCCCACGCGCAGGAGCCACCACAGGCAGCCGAGGCCGAAGAGCGCGATGCCGAGCGATGCGAACGCCTTGTGCCCGAAGCGGTTGAGGTACCGACCGGACGTGAAGGCGACCGTCGACGCCATGACGGGCCCGGGGGCGAGCGAGAGCCCGGCGACGAGCACCGAGTCGTGCCACACCGATGTCATGAAGAGCACGTTCGCGAGCAGGAACGCGGCGAAGGCCGCCGAGAAGAAGACGGACGAGATGTTCGCGAGCGCGAACGAGCGCACACGCAGCAGCGCCGGGTCGATGACGGGGGAGGGGTGGGTCAGGCAGCGCACCCAGAAGGCGACGAGGCCGCCGACGCCGGCGGCCAGCGAGCCGAGCGTCCGGGCATCCGCCCAACCCCACTGGGGCCCCTTGACGAGTCCGAGCGCGAGCACGGCGACCGCGACCACGATCAGGCCGGAGCCGAGCAGGTCGGGTCGCTCCTGCTGCTCGTCGCGGCTCTCGTGCAGCAGGCGGATGCCGTACGCGATCGCGGCGATTCCGATCGGGACGTTGACGAGAAACACGAGCCGCCAGCTGAGCTCGACCAGGAGGCCGCCGACGGGCGGGCCGGCTGCGGCGGCGAGCCCGCCGATGGCCGCCCAGATGCCGATCGCGTGCGAGCGCTGCCTGGGCTCGAACTCCGGCAGCAGGAGCGCGAGCGAGGTCGGCAGGAGCAGGGCCGCGCCGCCTGCCTGGATCACGCGGGCGCCGACCAGCGCGCCGACCGAGGGGGCCGCGCCACACAGGGCGGAGCCGAGCACGAAGATCGCAAGCCCCCACAGGAACAGCCGCTTGCGGCCGTGCCGGTCGGCCAGGCGGCCACCCGAGACCATCAGGGCGGCGAGCACGATCGCATAGGCGTTGAGCACCCACGAGATCGATGAGACGCTGGAGCCCGCGAAGTCGCCCTCGATCTTCGGGAATGCGATGTTCACGATGAAGAGGTCGAGGCTGACCATGAACACCCCGATCGAGACCAGTGTGAGAACCTTCCAGCGGCGCGCCATTCCGTCCCCCGAGTAGTAGCCTTTTGCAACCGAATCGGCACCGTAGCAGCAGCCGGTAGCAAAATGCAACCACTTTCGCTACCATGCACGCATGCCGTACCGGCCCTTCAGCGACCAGAACTGCTCCATTGCCGCCGCGCTCGCGGTCGTCGGTGAGCGGTGGAGCCTCCTCGTCCTGCGCGACGTCCTCCTGGGGCGCCGGCGCTTCGCGGAGATCAAGCGCAGCCTCGGCGTCGCCCCGAACATCCTCAGCGACCGCCTCCAGCAGCTCGTCGAGCACGGACTGCTCGAGCGCCGGCCCATCAGCGAGGGCTCGGACTCCTTCGAGTACGTCGCCACCGCCAAGGGCCGCGACGTCAGCCCGATCCTGACGGCCCTGCTGCAGTGGGGTGACGCGTACGCGGCCCCGCATGGGCCGCCGCGTGTCCAGGTGCATGTCGAGTGTGGCCATGACGCGCATCCGCAGCTGCACTGCAGCCACTGCGGTGAGGTCATCGAGCGCGGTCAGCTGCAGTCCCGCCCCGGTTCGGGTGCAACGCCCAGGCAGCGCGCCGAGGGCATCCTGCCGAAGAATTAGAGCTGCCCGACGACCTGTCCGTCCGCGAGGGCTACGACGAAGTGATGGCCTGGCGTGGCCAGGTACCCCGCGAGGCCGTCGAGATCGACCGGGTGGTCGAAGACGTCGTCGGCGATGCGCTCGAAGAGACCCTCGTCCCCGGGCCTGACGCGCGTGATCTCGACGCTCATCCGCTGGCGTCGAACGCCGAGCCGGGGGAGGTGTCGGGATCGTTCAGCGCGGCGCGATCGACGACGGGGGCCTGCACTCGCAGCAAGGCATTCAGCTCGTTCTGGAGCTCGGGCGTCTGGCCGACGATCAGGGCGGCCACCAGCCGTCCGGCCCGCAGGAACCAGCCGATCAGGGCGCCCTCCTCGAGGGCGCCCCGCATGATGAGCTCGTCGTGGCCGCCGTCGAGGTCCCCGAGCAGGCCGATCTTGGTGCCGAAGACCTCCGAGAAGAAGAAGGCCACCTGGTCGTAGGGCGTGTCCTGCCCCGCCAGCAGGCGCCCGAGGCGATCGCCCTGGTGGTTCGCGTTCGTCCAGTGCTGGATCAGCCTGCGGTGACCGAAGATCGGATCGCTGAAGCACGCGATGTCGCCCACGGCCCAGATGCCCGGGACGCTGCTGGCGAAGCACTCGTCGACGAGGACCGCGCCCTGCTCGAGCTCGACGCCCGAGCCCTCGAGATACGCGGTGGACGGCTGCACGCCGACGCCGACGATCGCGAGCTCGGCCTCGATCTCGCGCCCCGCCTTCGTGACCGCGCCCGTCAGCTTCCCGCCGCTGCCGCGGAACTCCGCCACGACATCGCCGAGAATCACCTCGACGCCGCGCTCGCGGTAGAGGCGCTCGAGCGACTTCGACAGCTCGGGCGCCTGCAGCGATGCATAGAGGTCGTCGGCGAGGTCGACCTGCGTGACCGCAAGGCCGCGCCGGCGCAGCGAGGCCGTCGTCTCCATGCCGATGAACCCGCCGCCGACCACGAGCGCGCTCGAGGCGGATTCCGCCGCCGCCCGCACCGCCGAGGCGTCCCTGAGCGTGCGGTAGCTGTGCACCCCCTCGAGCGTCTCGCCGGGTGTGCCGAGCGCACGAGGCAGCGATCCCGAGGCGAGCACCAGCCGGTCGTACGGCAGCGAGCCGCCGCCGGCCAGGGATACGGTCTGCTCGCCCGGCTGGACGCCCGTGACCGTGCAGCCGAGGCGCAGGTCGATGTTCAGCTCGGCGTACGTCCCCTCGGGCTCGACGAACACCGCGTCGGCCTCGATCTCCCCGCGCAGGAAGCCCTTGGACAGCGGTGGGCGGTTGTAGGGCGGATCGGTGTCGGCCGAGAGCATCGTCACGGACCCCTCACCGCCGGCGTCCCTGAATGCGCGGGCGACGCGCGCCGCGGCGAGGCCCCCGCCCACGATCACGATGCGGTCGATCATGTGCGCTCCCGTCGGAATTCGCTGCGTTGTCCGCTGAGCATGCCGGGTAAGTGTCCCCGACGGGCGGAATCCTTACGCCTTACGCCTCTTCCCAGGGCTTGCCGGCGCGACCCCAGCGGTGCGGGTCGTAGCCCTCGACGAGCACCCAGGTGTGGTCGCGCAATTCTTCCGCTTCGAGCGCGTCGAGCAGCGCGTCCGTCATCGACTTGATGATGCGCGCCTCCGACTGGGCGTCCAGACGGCGTTCGAAGACCTTGACCGTGACGAGCGGCATGGCAACCTCCTGGCTAGCGGGAGGTGCAACCGTACCGATCTCGAGGGCGGTCTAGATTTTCGAGCTGACCGAGTTGATCGCGCCCGAGATGCTGCCCGTGAGCATGCCGAGCGCCGCGAGGATCGCGACCGAGATGATGCCGAGGACGACGACGTATTCAGCCATGGTCTGCCCGCGCTCGTGCCGGCGGATGATGTCGAGCCGTATGAAGAAGTGGTTCACGCGCGCCCTCCCGCAGTGCGCCAGTGCCCGGGATAATGCTCATACCTAACACGAAGCCGGC
>JALYLC010000196.1 GCA_030774435.1 Actinomycetota bacterium | reverse complement strand
CCGTCGCCGAGGAGCTTCACTTCGGCCGAGCTGCCGAGCGGCTGCGCATCGCGGCGCCGTCGCTCTCGCAGCAGATCAAGTCGCTCGAGGCGAGCCTGGGCACGCCGTTGTTCGTCCGCGATCGCCGCCATGTCGAGTTGACCCCAGCCGGGAGGATGTTGCTACCCGACGCACGCGAGATTCTCGAGCTCGCCGCGCGCGCGCAACGTCGGCTCGCGGGAACGACAGGGCCTCTCCGTGTCGGCTACGTCAGCTGGCTCCCAGAGCAGCTCGCCTCTTCGGCGGCACTGGATATCCGCGTCGACGAGTGGGTCATGCCAAGTCACGTTCAGATCGGGCGCGTCCTCGACGGCGGGCTCGACGCGGCCGTTGCGTGGGCCGGATCGCGCGACGAGCGGCTGGACTTCCGGCTGGTTTGGCCCGAGCCACTCCTCGCCGTCACCCCCGCCGGGCGATCTGAAAAAACCGTTCCGGCACGGAAACTGCACGTGCTCGTCGACGCCGACCTCACGTCGTGGCAGGCGTGGAATGACTTCGCGACCGAGTTTGCCGAAGCTACCCGTGCACGGCTTGTGCATATCGACGACGGCGGCATTGCCGGCACCGCGTTCCACGACCGCGCCCTCCGTCTGAACGCACCAATCCTGATGTCGCCGAAGCGGTACTTCGACACGCTGCCTGCACGCCTTCGTACGCGCCCGGTCGTCGAGCCCTGTCCGCTCTGGTGCTGGTCGCTCGTCACTCGCGCAAACGATGACCGCGAAAGCATCGCCGCTCTACGCGAGCACGCCGTCAACGTCATGCAACCAGCGGCCCCGCCCACCGCTCCGGCTGGGCCGATGTGGCTTCCCTCGGCGGACCCGCACTGGGATCGCATCCGCTCGCTCGAATGATCTCAGGCGACACGCAACGAAGCGACGGCGCATCAGCGGCGCTCGGTCTCGAGCCAGCCGCAACAGACGCGAGCTGGAATCTCACAGCGTCGGCGTCCGCCCGGCGCTCGGCAAGTTCCTGTCGAACCGCTCCGTCGCCGACATCGCAGACGGCGGCGCCCTGGCGTTCCACCAAAGCGCGAAGGCCGCCGGCGTCGACGCCGCACGCGCCGAGGAGGTGTCGAACGCCGCGCACGGCCTCATCACCAGCGTCCGAGGGGACGCCTGATCGCGTCAGGCCGGACCTCACTGCGCCGAACTCCGCGGCCTCGGATGGCTGTCGGCAATCGGCTGCAAAGCCGTGTACAGCGGTTCAAATCCGCTCGTCGCCTTCCCTCACTTCCCGCTCATATATCGCTGATTACCAGGCGCTTTGCGGCCACCAAAGGCGAGGTTCGCCGAGGCGCGTGGGGCGGCGATTATCCCGCTAGGCGCACATGTTGCCACGCAGGTTGCCGCGCGAGACCGCAGGAGCGGGCATCGTGTTGCCTCACAGGTTGCCGCGCAGTGCTATGGAATGGTCGCAAGGCTCGTCTCCACGAAGGCGAGCCGCCGCGCGAGAAACCGGGCCCAACTCAGCCACGGCGACGTCTGCAAGCCATCGGTCGTGCAGGGCTACGCCGCGTCGCTTCGCTTGCGCCTGCTGCCGGCTCTCGGTGGGCGCAAACTGGGCGACGTCTCGCGGCGCGACGTCCAGCGCGTGGTAGATAGCTGGCTCGAGGAAGGCGTCGACGCGGAGCACGATCCCGCAACCGGCTCATGCCTCTCCGAGTCATCTACCGCCGCACTGTGCAAGATGGCTTGATCGTCCCTCGCCGTCGGAGCAGCGGCGTCTCCCATGCGTCGGGACGACGCGAACGCCGGCCGGCTACGGCCACTTCACCCTTGACCCGGTCTGGTTGATCAGAGCCTCCGCCAAACCCAGTACGCCTCACGGCAGGGCCAATTACGTGCGCCGCAGGGACGCGTGGAGCTAACGCGTCAGCCCGGACGGACGGCGGGCGCGCGCGACCAGGCTGACGTCGTTCTGCTGCGGCGCGAAGCTCAGCCTGGTACGGGTGACCGTAGAGGTTGATCGTAATCTGAATGTCGGCGTACCCGAGTTGCTCGTTGGCGAAGTAGATCGATTCGCCTGCCGCCAGCCACCACGTCGCCGCGGTAGGGCGACGATCGTGGCGGCGCACGCCGGACAGCCCAGCTTGCCCGAGCGTCGGCACCGTGCCAGCGGTTGCGCGCGTTGCCCACGCCGAGCGGGGTGCCGGCAGTCGACGGGAACGCGACGGCGTATTCGACTCGCGCGTGAGCTGTTTGCCGAGTTCGGCCCGGTCGCGGATTGGCTCGTGCACGGGGCCGGTGCGGTCATCAGAGGCGCGTACATGCGCCAGCCTGATCAGAGCGTTTCTCTTAACCCTGACTCGATCGGGTGATCGTGAGCAACCTCTGGTTTAGGCCGAAGTTCCGGTGAGGCGGGAGGCTGAGTTCGGCTTTGTGTGCGGTTGTGCGGGCTGCGGCGGCTGGATTGGTCGTGACTACGGGGTGCGGGTGTAGTCGTCGATCAGTGCGAGCGCACGGGCCTGCGTTTGCGTCGGCTGGGTGAGTTGCTCGAAGCTGGCGCCGCCGTGGAGACGGATGGTGTTGCGGGCGCGGGTTGCGAGCTCGTCGAGCAGGGTCGCGAGTGAGTGGCAGCGCTCGCCGCTGGTGGTGTGTTTGCTGC
>JALYLC010000195.1 GCA_030774435.1 Actinomycetota bacterium | reverse complement strand
CGCCGGAGTCGCCCTGCTGCGCGCCGGGACCCGCCATCTGACGGTCGTCGCGCGCCGCCTCGACACCGCGGATCGCCTGGCCGACGCGCTCGCCGAGGTCGTACCGGGCGTCCAGGTCGACGCGGCGGCCGCGGTCCCCGGGGGAACGGGCGGCCTGCTCGTCCACTGCACGCCGGTCGGCGGCCTCGCCGCGCTCAAGCAGCTTCCGGTGCCTGCCGATGTGATCGAGCGAATGGACGCTGTGGCCGATTTCGCCTACCGCGCAGATGGCTCGCCGACGCCTCTCGCCAAGGCGGCGCTGGCGGCCGGGCTGCCGCTGGTCGACGGGCTCGAGTTGCTCGTGCGGCAGGGAGCCCTGTCGTTCCGGCTCTGGACGGGCATCGAGCCGCCGCTCGACGTGATGCGGCGCGCGGCGCGCGGCGATTGAGCGCGACCGTCGCTGCCCTCGCCGCCGTCGGCGGCGGGCTGGGCGCGCTCGTCTGGGAGCCGCTCGAGCCGCGCCTGATCGCGCGCTCCGAGGGTGCCGAGGAGCTGCTCGAGCAGCCGCCCTGGACGCGCACGGTCACGTCGCGTCCTGTCCTGATGCTCGTCTCGGCAATCGCGTGCGGGGCGGCGGGGTGGCGCTTTGGAGCGACGCGCGAGCTCATCCCGGCCCTCCTGCTGGCGTTCGCGCTGGTCGGCATCAGCGCGATCGATCTGCGCTATCGCATCATCCCCGACCGCATCTCGCTGCCCCTGGCTGTCGCGGGCCTCGCGCTCGCGGCCGCCCTGAGGCCGTCCGATCTGCCCGAGTTGCTGATTGCGGCCTTCGGCGCCGGCGGCTTTCTGCTCATCGCCGCGCTGCTTTCACCCGGCGGGATGGGCATGGGCGACGTCAAGCTGGCGTTCGTCCTGGGGCTGTTCATGGGCCGCTCGGTCGTGATCGCGATCATGCTCGGCCTCGTCGGCCCCGGCCTGCCGATGCTCCTGCTGCTGCCCCGCTACGGCCTGCGCGTGCGCAAGATGCACCTCGCGCTCGGCCCGTTCCTGGCGCTCGGCGGTATGATCGCGCTGCTCGCGGGCGATGACATCATCTCCTGGTACACAGGAGGGTGAACGCCATCCCCCGGGCCGCCGCTGTCCCCCGTTCGGGGGAGCGCGCCGAGGGGTGTCTGGCCGCAGACTGCGTCCATGGGCGCACTGCAGCGAGCGGCCGTCGGCATGCCTCCACCGGGCGCCCGCCTCACGCTCGCGACCTTGCTGGGAGTCGCCGACGCCCGCGTGGTGCAAAGCGTCGAGGACGAGGTGGTCGTGCTCAGCGACGGTTGCGGCCTGCACGAGGGCGCGCAAGCGAGCACGCGCATCTACGACGGCGAGCGCGTCTGGCACCTGACGTTCCGCGTGCGCGAGCGCCACGAGCTCGCGCCGCGGCACGCCCAGATCGGGCTTGCCCTGAGCGAGCGGAGGCTGCTTGGCGAGGAGCGCTCGCTCCCGCGCGTGGCCTGCCGGCTGGCGGCCACGGCCAAGCGCGCAGGCGACGCCGCCGCCTCGGCCTGGGCGAGCGTCGTGGACGTCTCGCAGGGCGGCCTGGCGCTGCGCTCGGCCACGACCTACGGCGCCGGCGACCTGATCGACATCGACCTCGACGATGGAACCGGCGCCGTGATCAGCGCGCGCGTGGAGATCGTCGACCAGACCGGCGGCCTGGCGCGCGGGCGCATCGTCGCCGTCGCCGATGACGGCGCGCACCGGCTGGGCGCACTCGTCGACCGGCTGCGCAACTCGCCCAGCGACGGCGAGCCGGAGCCCGAGCCGCTGCCCGCGCTGCGCGAGGCGCTGGCCGCTGCTCGACGCCAGGACTGCTAGGCCGTCCTGGCGGCGTCGACCGGGCGCCTGGAACGCGATCGACCCTTGTGAGATCGTCCTGATCGAACCGCGGGCCGATCGCGCCCAGGCTGCGCTCGCCACTCGCCAGACCCACACGCCCCTTCCGCCAGGACGGCTAAGCCCTCGCTACGCTCAGCGCGGTGGAGCTGAGCTACGTCACCTCTGGCGAGTCGCACGGGCCCGGGATCACGGCGGTCGTCTCCGGCCTGCCCGCGGGGCTCGCGCTCGATCGCGAGGCGATCCGCGGCGATCTGGCCCGGCGCCAGGCGGGCTACGGGCGCAGCCCGCGACAGCGCATCGAGCAGGACGACATCGAGATCCTGGGCGGCGTGCGGCACGGCCGCACGCTCGGCGGCCCGCTCGCACTGATCGTGCGCAACCGCGACCACGCCAACTGGGGCGCTGCGATGAGCGCGTGGCCGGTCAGCGAGGAGCAGCTCGCCGAGGTCGCGACGCGCCGCAGCCGCAAGGTGCAGCTGCCGCGACCGGGCCATGCCGACCTCTCCGGCGTGATGAAGTACGACCTGGACGACGTGCGCAACGTGCTCGAGCGCGCGTCGGCGCGGGAGACCTCGGCGCGCGTCGCGGTCGGCGCGATCACGAAGGGCCTGATCGCGCAGCTCGGCATCGCCGTGTTCGGCCGCGTGCTGGCCGTCGGCGACGTCGAGGCCGCAGCGGACGCCGGCGACGTCGCCGCGTTCGCCCGCGCCCGCGAGAGCGAGATCGGCTGCTCCGATCCCGCGGTGGAGAAGCACATGCTCGCCGCCATCGACGCCGCGGCGGCCGATCGCGACACGCTCGGCGGCATCATCGAGATCGGCGCCTTCGGCTGCCCACCCGGTCTCGGCTCGCACACCGAGCCCCGGCTGCGCCTGGACGCGCGCCTGGCTGCGGCGGCCGTGAGCATCCAGGCCATGAAGGGCGTCGAGATCGGTGACGCGTTCGCCAACGCGCATCTGCGCGGGTCGGCCGTGCACGACGAGCTGCTGTACGACGAGGCGCGCGGCTACTGGCGCGAGAGCAACCGCGCCGGCGGCATCGAGGGCGGCATGTCGAACGGGGAGCCGATCGTCCTGCGCGTGGCGATGAAGCCGTTGCCGACGCTGATGCGGCCGCTGCGCTCGGCGCGCCTCGACACTCATGAGCCGGCCGAAGCGCTGGTCGAGCGCAGCGATACGACCGCCATCGCCGCCGCGGCCGTCGTCGGCGAGGCCGTCGTCGCGTTCGAGCTGGCGCGCTGCGTGCGCGAGAAGTTCGGGGGCGACTCGATCGGCGACGTGCTCGCCGCACACGCGGCCTACCTCGAGCGCATCCCGTGGCATTCCCGCTAGCGAGGGCCATCGCCGTCGCCGGATTCATGGGCGTCGGCAAGAGCACGGTCGGCCGCGAGCTCGCCCACCGGCTCGGACGGCCCTTTGCCGACAGCGATGCCGCGGTGGAGCGACGTGCGGGCTGCTCGGTGCGCGCGCTCTGGGAGCGCGACGGGGAGGCGGCCTTCCGCGCGCTCGAGGAGTCGGTCGTGCGCGAGCTCCTCGAGCTCGACGACGCGCCGGTGATCGCGCTCGGCGGCGGGGCGCTGACGTCGGAGGCGACGCGTCTCCTCGTGCGCGAGCGCGCGCTGTGCGCATGGCTCGACGCCCCGGTCGAGACCTGCTGGCGGCGAATGGACGGCGCGCCGGGCACGCGACCGCTCGCGGGCGACCAGGAGGCGTTCGAGCGGCTGCACGACGCGCGCGAGCCGCTCTACCTGGCCGCCGCGGACGCGATCGTGGCCGGCGAGGAATCGCCCCAGGACGTCGCGGGCGCGATCGCGCAGCAGGTCTGGACTCGCCCGGGCATCGCCGGGGCTGCGCTCGGTCGGGGCGCCGTCGCGATCGTCGACCGCGCGCTGACGCTCGCGCGCACGCGGTCGGCCGACGTGATCGAGCTCGAGGGCGGCGAGGGCGCCAAGTCGCTGCCCTCACTGGAGCGGCTGTGGCGCGCGCTCTCCGAGCGCGAGCTGGAGCGCGGCGACGGGATCGTGTGCGCCGGCGGCGGCTCCATCACGGACGTTGGGGGCTTCGCCGCGGCCACGTTCCGGCGCGGAGTGCCGTGGCTCGCGGTGCCGTCGACGCTCGTCGGCCAGGTGGACGCGGCGATCGGCGGCAAGACCGCGATCAACGTCGCGGCCAAGAACGACGTGGGCGCGTTCTGGCAGCCGAGCGCGGTGCTCTGCGACCCCTCGCTGCTGGAGACGCTGCCGCCGCGGGAGTGGTCGGGCGGCATGGCCGAGGTCGTCAAGACTGCGTTGCTCGCGGGCGGACGGCTGTGGGAGCTCGCGGAGACCTGGGAGCCCGGTCTCGGCGAGCCGGCGGCGCGCACCGAGTTGGTGCAGCGCTGCGTCGGCGTCAAGACGCTCGTGGTGGCGGCCGACCCGGATGACCGCGGGCGTCGCGCGATCCTCAACCTGGGGCACACGATCGGACACGGGATCGAGGCCGTCGCCGGCTACGGCGGCCTCTCGCACGGCGAGTGCGTCTCGATTGGGCTGGTCGCCGCGCTGCGCCTCTCCGAGCGCCTCGCGGGCCTGCCTGACGGCACCGCCGCGCGCACGGCGCGGTTGCTCGAGAGCTTCGGGCTGCCCGTCGCCGCTCCGGGGCTCGATCCCGCCGCGGTGCTCGCCGCCATGCGGCACGACAAGAAGCGCACGGCCGGGACGCACCGGATGGTGCTGCTGGAGGGAATCGGGCGGCCAGTGTACGGTGTCGGCGTCGACGAGCAGGTGCTCGCCGACGCGGTGCGCGCTGCCACCGCAGCCCCACTAGACTGAATCGGTGCGCGTCACCGTGCTGAACGGCGTGAACCTCGGGATGCTCGGCGCCCGGGAGCCGGAGGTGTACGGCACGTTGACGCACGCGGAGCTGGCGCAGCGCATCCAGGCCTGGGCGGGAGAGCGCGGGCAGCGCGCCGAGGTGCGCCAGACCGACTGTGAAGGGGAGTACGTGCGAGCGATTCATGCGGCCTGCGGAGAGGCCGATGCGGTGATCGTCAATCCAGGTGCCTGGACGCACTACTCCTGGGCGATCCGGGACGCGCTCGCGATCCTGCCGGTGCCCGTCGTCGAGGTGCACCTCTCGGAGCCGCTGGAGCGCGAGCCTTGGCGGCACCACTCGGTCGTGGCCGAGGTCGCTTCCGCGCGCTTCGCCGGCATGGGCGCAGAGGGCTATCGGGCCGCGCTCGACTGGTTGCAGGAGCGTGCGGCGTGAACCGCGCCCCGCGCCGCGACCGGCTCATGGCCGCGCTCGCCGAGCAGGGCCTGTCCGGCTTCCTGGTGACGAAGCCGAGCAACGTCCGCTACCTGACCGGGTACGCGGGCTCCAACGGAGCTGTCGCCCTGGGCACCGCGTCCCGCTTCCTGACGGACTTCCGCTACGCGACATCGGTGGCGCATCTGGCCGGCGAATGGAGGGTCGAGGTCGTCGAGCAGAGCCTGCTCGCAGACGTGAACGCGCGCTTCGCCGAGATGTTCGCACCCGAGCTCATCGGTTTCGAGGCAGCCGCTCTCTCGTACGCGGACTGGCGCACGCTCGACGCCGCGGCGCGCGCGGCGGGGGCGGAGCTCGTCCCCTGCGATCACCTGGTGGAGGATCTGCGCGCCGTCAAGGACGCGGAGGAAGCCGAGCTGATCCGCCACGGCGCGCTGCTGTGCGACGCCATCTACAGCTGGCTGGCCGAGGATGGCCTCGCCGGACGCGAGGAGCGCGAGGTCGCCTGGGCGATCGAGCAGAAGGCGCGCGAGCTCGGAGCCGAGGGCGTCTCGTTCCCGGCGATCGTCGCGTCGGGCCCCAACGGCGCCTTGCCCCATGCGGTGCCGGGGGCGCTGGAGATCGAGCGCTCGACGCTCGTCGTGCTCGACCTCGGCACGCTCGTCGGCGGCTACTGCTCCGATTGCACGCGCACGTTCGCGACGGGGCCGAGCGACGCGCAGATGATGGACGTCTACGAGACGGTGCTCGCCGCGCAGGAGGCGGCACTCGCGCTGGTGCGCCCCGGGCAGGATTGCCGCGAGGTGCACGAGACCGCGCGGCGCGTGATCGGCGAGGCGGGCTACGGCGAGTACTTCAACCACGGCACGGGCCACGGGGTCGGCATCGACATGCACGAGGAGCCGCGCTTCCGCAACGGCTACGGCGGCGAGCTCGTGGCGGGCAACGTGGTGACGGTCGAGCCCGGGGTGTACCTTCCAGGGCGCTTCGGCGTACGCATCGAGGATCTCGTGCTCGTCACCGAGGACGGCCACGAGGTGCTCACACATTTCCCCAAGTCACTCCTGTCGGTATAGCCATGGCTGAGACGATCAACACCAACCAGTTCAAGAACGGCATGTGCATCGAGCTCGACGGGGTGGTCTGGAAGATCATCGAGTTCCAGCACGTCAAGCCCGGCAAGGGCGGCGCGTTCGTGCGCACGCGGCTCAAGCAGATGGAGGGCGGCAAGGTCGTCGACAAGACCTTCCGTGCGGGCGAGTCCATGCCCCGGGTGCACACGACCGTGCAGGACATGCAGTTCCTGTTCGATGACGGTGCCAACGTCGTGCTCATGAACACCGACACCTACGAGCAGATCGGTCTGCCGCGCGACGGCGTGGCCGACGAGCTGCAGTACCTCAAGGAGGGCGACGTCGTGCAGCTGCTCTCGCTGGACGGCCGTCCGGCCTCGCTGCAGCTGCCGGCGGCCGTCGAGCTGGTCGTCACCTCGACGGAGCCGGGCGTCAAGGGCGACACCGTCTCCAACGTGACCAAGCCGGCGGTGCTCGAGACGGGCGCCACCGTGCAGGTGCCGCTGTTCGTGAACGAGGGCGAGACGGTGCGCGTCGACACGCGCGACGGCCGCTACCTCGGGCGTGCCTGAGCTCCCATGACCCGCTTCGTCGACACCACGCTGCGCCTGCTGTCCCAGGATCCGCTGGCGCGCACGCTCTCGAGCGCGACGGTGCTGCGGCTGGCCGAACGGCTCGACACGGTCGGATACAGCGCCCTCGAGGTCTCGGGCGGCGGCTGCTTCACGACCGCGGTGGAGCGCGGCCTGGAGAGTCCCTGGGAGCGCATCCGCTCCGTCCGCGGTCGCACCAAGACGCCACTCGCGATGGCACTGCGCGGCACGTTCCTGGACGGCGGCCGTCCGGCCGCCGACGACCTGGTGCGCCGCTTCGTGCTGTGCGCGGCCGAGTCGGGGATCGACATCTTCCGCATGAACGACCCGCTCAACGACATCGACGACCTCGCTGTGCCGGCCGCCGCCGTGCGCGAGGCGGGCGCGCGCCTGTACGCCGGCCTCGTCTACTCCGACGGGCCCGAGGGCCACGACTACCTGCTTCAGCACGCCCGCCGGCTCTCGGACATGGGCGCCGACCGGATCCTGTTGCACGACCCGGCGGGCGCACTCGACCCCGCCGGCGCCGGCGAGTTGATCGGGCGGCTGATCGCGGCCGCCGGCGTGCCCGTCGGCCTCTACGCACAAGGGCCCGGCGGCACGGCCATGGCCGTTGCGATCGAGGCCGTCCGCGCCGGCGCGGATCCGATCGCGACCGCGTCGTATCCCGTCGCCATGCTCACGACGCGGCCCGCTGCCGAACTGCTTGGCCAGGCGCTGACG
>JALYLC010000194.1 GCA_030774435.1 Actinomycetota bacterium | reverse complement strand
TCTGGACGCCCTGGGAACGACCCGGCGTCTTGCAAATGCTCAACCGCATGAGCGGCGACGCCGGGCCGTCCCCAGAACGCCCAACCGGCACACTCACGACCAAGAGACTTCCGGGACAGAGCACTAGCCCGTCTCAGCGGTTCGCTGCGATCTCGTCGAAGTAGCGCTCGGCCAGCGCGCGGCCGATCGGCGTGAGACCCGTGGTGGGCGCGCGCATGTGGCTGCTGGCGAGCACGCCCCGGCGCGCCAGCAGGTGCTTGGCGCAGGCGTTGAAGTGCTCGATGCCCTGCGACTCGAACACGAGCAGGGGCAGCACCGGCGCGAAGCGGCGCCGAGCTCCCTCGGCATCGCCGCTGCGCCAGAGTGCGTAGGACGCGGTCAACTCGTCGGTGACCTCGGCGCCCGGAGCGATCCCGACCGCCCCCTGGTCGAGCGTGTCGAGCAGGTAGATGCCGGCATTGCCGCCGAACACCGTCAGCTCGCCCGCCGCCGCCTCGACCCACTCGGCGATCCGCTCTGCGCCGGCCTCGAGCTTGACGCAGCCGATCTCGGCGCTCGAACGCGCGACCTCCACGACCATGTCCGGGCCGAGCTCGACACCGAGGAACTCCGGCGCGTCCTGCACCATCGCCGGCAGCTCGGCCGCGGCGGCGATCTCGGCGAAGTAGCGCATGAGCTCGCGCCGCGAGGGCCGCGTCGAGACCGGCGGCGGGATCACGACGCCGTCCGCGCCGGCTTCGCGCGCCTCGCGCGCCAGCGCGAGTGAGGTGTGAAGCGCCTCCGCTCCCACCCCAGCGAGCACCGGAATGCTCCCCGCCACGCCCTCGACGATCGCCTCCAGGGCTTCGCGGCGCTCGCGCGGCGTGAGACGGAAGACCTCGCCGGCAAGCCCGAAGCAGAGCAGGCCCTGGGCGCCGCACTCCACGCTGAAGCGGGCGACGGCGGCCTGAGAAGCGAGGTCGAGCGAGCCGTCGTCGGAGAACGCGGTGGGGATGCTCGGGAAGATTCCCGCCCAGCTGGCAGCGATAGAGGCCATCGATCAGCCCGGCCGCGGCAGCGGGTGGCCGGCGACCTCGGTCTCGATGGCGTTGACGGACCAGCCCGCGAGGCCGGCCAGGTAGAGGGTGCGGAGATCGGGGCCGCCGAAGGCGAGGTTCGTCGGGGTCGTCATGAACTCGCCCGTGAAGTCGTCGAGATAGACCTCGAGCGTGCCCGCGGGCGAGAGGCGGTAGACGCGATCGGGGCGGCAGCAGCCGATGTAGAGCACTCCCTCGGAATCGAACGCGAGGCCGTCCGGCACCGTCTGCGGCAACGGGAGCGTCTGCTCGCGCTCGCCCAGCACGCCGTCATGCAGCGCATAGCTCGAGACGCCGGGCCAGCGCGACTCGACGACATACAGGCGGCTCTCGTCGGGCGCCAGCGCCAGGCCGTTCGGGAAGCGCCGGCAGGTCTCGTCGACGACCTCGGCCGTGCCGCCCGGCGGCACGCGGAAGAGATAGCCGTCGTCGCTCGTCCAGCCCGAGCCGGACTCCGTCACCCAGAGCGTGCCGTCGCTCGCGTAGACCGGGAAGTTGGGCGAGACGAGCTTGCGGCCCTCGACGGAGTCGAGCAGCGTCTCCGCGGTGCCGTCCGGCGCGACACGTACGAGCCGGCCGGCCGCGGCGTCGCAGATCACGCAGTTGCCGGCGCCGTCGAAGGCCATCCCGAGCAGGAACCCGCCCGGCCGGCTCGCCACCTCGATGGAGCCGGTCGCCGCATCGATGCGCAGGAGGTCGCCGCCCTCGGTGCCGCAGTAGACGTGCCCGCCGTGCCAGGCGACGCCCTCGGGATGGTCGATGCCGGCGGCCACGGGGCGAACCTCCGTCGCAGCGTCGCGCACCGGCGAGCTCATGCGGCCGCCTCGCGCTTGCGCATCGCGGCCTCGCGCAGCCCCTGCATGTAGCCGATCGCGTGCAGGCGCGCCTGCAGCGCATAGGACGGGTCGTCGTTCGGCTCGCCCGCGAGCGTGGGCACGTGGTCGGGACGCAGCACGCCGTCGAACGCGAAGTCGTGCCAGGCCTCCATGCAGGCCAGCATGTCGGTCTTGCCCTCGTCGTGGAACGTCTCGACGAAGTCGGTCGGCGTGCCACGCACGTCGCGGAAGTGGCCGAAGGCGATGCGGCCCTCGCTCCCGAAGCGCCGGATCACCGCGGGCAGGTCGTCGCAGAAGAGCGTGAAGTTGCCCTGGCAGAGGCAGATCGCGTTGGCCTCGCTGTCGGCCAGTGCGAGCACCCGCTCGAACGCATCGGCGCTGATCATGATGCGGCTCACGCCGCGCAGAAGAGGGATCGGCGGGTCGTCGGGATGCAGGGCGAGCCGCACGCCCGCCTTCTCGGCGACCGGCACGACCTGCGCCAGGAAGTACTCGAAGGCCTTCCAGAGTTGCTCGGCCGGCACGTCGCCGGCCCAGGTCGGCGCGTCCTGCATGTCGGCCAGCCGGAAGCCGGTGACGAGCGCGTCGCCGCGTCCGCGCGCGCTGACCGTGGTACGCGTCCAGTTGACGCAGGCCATCCAGTTGTAACAGAGCATCGGGATGCCCAGCCGGCCCATGTTGCGGATGAGCGTGCAGAAGTGCCCGATCTCCTCGTCGCGCCCGGTCAGGCCGAGCCTCGCGCGATCCATAGGCGGCCAGTCCTCGATGCCGGCCACCCTCAGCCCGGCGCTCTCGTAGCGCTCCTTGAGCCGCGCGAGCGGCCGGTGGTCCCAGGGCTGATCGCCGGTGTTGTCGTGCCGGCCGTCGGGCGAATCCTCGAGCTCGGAGATCACGGAGTCGACGCCGACCTGGCGGACGACCTGCCAGAACTCGATCGGCCTCGGGTTGAAGTACTCGGCGATCTGCAGCATCGCTGGTCGGGCTCCCATCCTGCACTTGATCGATCAAGCGGCGACTCTAGCGCCACCTGCGCGGCGACGCAAGCACCACCCCTTGACACGCACGGGGGCAGGAATATACTCGGCCGACCCGAGCGCTTGAACGATAAAGAGCACCGGGAACGTCAAGCAAAGGGGTGATCGAATGGCTGAACGACCGGCAGCTCCCCAGGCGCACTTCGCGCGCAGGGCAACCGGGCTCGTTCGCGACATCAAGGTGCGCGACGCCGTCATCTTCAACGTCTTGCCAGCCTGCCCGGGGCTGGTCATGGC
>JALYLC010000193.1 GCA_030774435.1 Actinomycetota bacterium | reverse complement strand
GTGCCATGGCGATCACGACGCGCTGCTGCATGCCGCCGGAGAGCTGGTGCGGATAGCGCTGCATGACCGAGGTCGGATCGGCGATCTGCACCTGGCGCAGCATCGCCAGCGAGCGCTCGTCCGCCTCGGCCTTGCTCGAGCCGCGCGCTGTGAACACCTCGGCGAGTTGCTTGCCGACGCGGATCGAGGGGTTCAGCGCGGCGCCAGGGTTCTGGTAGACCATCGAGACGCCCTCGCCGCGATAGCGCTGCAGGTCGCGACCGCGCTTCGCGAGCACGTCTTCGCCGGCGACCGTGATCGATCCCGCGCTCACGCGCCCGTTGCGCGGCAGGTAGCGGATGACCGCCAGGGCCGCCGTCGACTTGCCGCAGCCGGACTCGCCAACCAGGCCGTAGGAGCCGCCGCGCTCGACCGTGAGGCTGATGCCGCGCAGCACCTCGCGCCAGACGCCGCGCACGCGGTAGTCGACGCAAAGATCCTTGATCTCGAGGGCGGGGGCGGTCGCCGCCGCGCTCGTCGGCATGGTCGTCATGGGTGCGCTCACCGGTCGAACACCTGCTGCAGGCTATCGGCCAGCATGGCGACCGCCACGCAGATCGAGATGATCGCGATGCCGGGGAACAGCACCTGCCAGTAATAGCCGTCGTGGAAGGTGTCGTTGAGGTTCTGGAACCCGGCGGTGATGTCGACCGACCAGTCGGGCGTCGGCGGCTGCAGCCCGAGGCCGAGGAAGGTGATGCCCGCCAGCGTGAAGATGGCGTAGCCGAGGCGCACCGTGGCCTCCACGATGATCGGAGGCCCGATGTTGGGCAGGATCTCCACGAACAGGATGTAGGGCGCCTTCTCGCCGCGCAGCTTGGCGGCCTGCACGTAGTCCTGCCCGACCTCCGCCAGCACCGCGGCGCGCACGGTGCGCGCGATGATGGGCGTGAAGGCGACGCCGATCGTGATGATCAGCGTCGGCACCGACGTGCCGAGGCTCGTGATCACGGCGATCAGGAAGATGATCCCGGGGATCGCCAGGAAGGCGTCGATGAAGCGGCTGACGATCTCGTCGAACCAGCCGTGGAAATAGCCCAGCATCAACCCGATGGCCGTGCCGGCGGTCGTTGCGATCAGCGTCGCCGCGGGCGCGATCTCCATCGTGCTGCGTGAGCCCGCGATCACGCGCGAGAGCACGTCCTGGCCGATCTGGTCCGTGCCGAACGGGTATTTGCCGCTGGGGCTGTGCAGGATGTCGACTGTCTGGAACGTCGGATCGTGTGGGGCGATGCGGTAGCCGAAGAACGCGCAGAACGTCCAGAAGCCGATCACGAACACGGCGATCAGGAACGTCGGCGTGCGCACGAGCCGCGTGATGGTCTCGCGGCGAGAGCTGCGCGCGGGCGCGGCCATCGGGATCGCGACCGGCGAGGGCGTGCTGGCGGCAGCGCTCATTCGGCATCTCCGAAGCGGACGCGGGGGTTGAGCAGCGTGTAGGCGATGTCGGCGAGGACGGTGGCGGTGAGATAGGTCGCGCCGATCACCATCGCCCCTGCCTGGACGACCGAGAAGTCCTTGAGCACCGCGTGGTTGACGATCTCCTGGCCCATCCCGGGGTAGTTGAACGCGCGCTCGACGATCACGAGCCCGCCGAGCAGGTAGCCGATCTGCGTGGCGACGACCGCGATCGTGGGCAGCAGCGCGTTGCGCAGCACGTGCTTGAACAGCACGTCCCGCAACCCGAGGCCCTTGAGATACGCCGTACGCGTGTAGTCGGCGTCGAGCGCCTCGATCGTGCCGGCCCGCACCATGCGCGAGACGTAGCCGAAGAGCACGCCGACGAGCACGAGCGCAGGCAGCAGGATGTACTTGATCTGGACGAAGATGCCGGCACCCGGAGGCCAGCGGGCCGACACGGGCAGCCATCCGAGCACGATCCCGAAGATGACGATCGCGACCAGCGCCGAGACGAATTCCGGCACGACGGTGAGTGAGAGCCCGCCGATGCTGATGGCGCGATCCGCCGGGCCGTAGGCCTTGAGCGCCGATATCAGCCCGCCCAGGAACGAGAGCGGGATCATCAGCACGAATGCCAGCAGCGCGAGCTCGGCCGACTTGGGCAGGGCGCGTGCCAGGATCGAGTTGACGGACTCGTTCGACGTGTACGACGTGCCGAAGTCACCGCGCACCGCGTGGCTCGCCCAGTCGACGTACTGCGTGAAGGCCGGGCGGTCGAGGCCCTTCTGTTTGTTGAAGGCGTCGACCGAATCCTGCGAGGCGAAGCCGCCCAGCACGTTGCGCCCGACGTCGCCCGGCAGGACCTGCCCCATCGCGAACACGATCACGCTGAGCAGCCAGAGGGTGACCAGCGCGAGCGCGAAACGGCGGAGGAGGAACTTCAGCATCGGATCGGCGATTCTCTCACAGACGCTGGTGTGGCGGGAAAAACCGCGGCGGTCATCGCTGACGGCCGCTCAGGAGAGCGACGCCTTGCTCAGGTACTCGCTGCCGAGCTGGTCGACCGCATAGCCCTGCACCTTGGGGCTGCCCGCGTTGAGCGAGTTGTAGAAGTAGGGGAAGATCACGGGCGTCTGGTCGAGCAGCAGGAGCTCGATCTGCTTCGAGATCTTCTTCTGGTCGGCGAGCGAGACCGCGGCCCCGAACGCCTTGACGAGCGAGTCGTACTTCTTGTTCTTGAAGTGGGCTGCGTTCCAGGTGCCCGCCTTCTTGCTCGGCACGGCCTTGCTCGTGAGCGCCGCGTTGAGCAGCACGTTCGGCACGCCGCGGTGGCCCCAGTCGGTGATCGTCATGGGGTTGTTCAGCCATGGCGTCTGCGTCGGGGAGCCCGTGTAGTACTGGGTGCCCGTCAGGATCTTGACGTTGATGGTGCCGCCGATGGCCTTGACGGCCTGCTTGACGATCTGGGCGAGCTGCGGCAGCTCGGCCGTCTGGTAGGTGACGAGGTCCGTCTTCCAGCCCGGCTTGAGACCGGCGGCTGCGATGAGCTGCTTGGCCGTCCGGATGTCCTGGTGGCGCTGTGGCACCTTGCTCGTCGACGGGTAGACCGGCGCGAACGGCGAGTCGTTGCCCAGATCGGCGAGGTTGTTGAACAGCGTCTTGATGATCTGCGGCCGGTTGAGCGTGAGCGCGATCGCCTGGCGCACGCGCTTGTCGTGCAGCACGCTGGCGGGCTGGTCGACGCGCATCGGGATCTCGCGGTGCGTCGCGCCGCGAGCCGTGAAGATCTTGATATTTGAGTTGTTGAACAGCGCGCGGCTGTTCGCGAACACGATGCCGTTGAGCAGATCGACCTGGCCGCCGATCAGCGCATTGATGACCGCGGTGTCCTCGCCCAGCGTCGCGTCGACGCCGTCGAGCGGCGGCGAGCCGCCCCACCAGCTCGGGTTGCGGTCGAACTTGGCGCTGACCCCGGGGGTGTACGACACCAGGTTGAAGGCGCCCGTGGTCTGCGGCGTCTTCTCGAACGGACCGACGTAGTCCTTGGGGAGGATGATGGCCTGATAGGTGGTGTTGCTGGTGAGGTACGGGAAGCTCGAGGTCGGCGTATCCAGCTTGAACTTGATCGTGAAGTCGTCGACCTTGCTGACGCCCGCATCCGAGAGCACGCCGCTGAAGGCCGAGCCGGCCTGCGACGTCGCGTCCGTGAGCAGCCGGTGGTACGTCGCGATGACGTCGTCGGCGGTCATGGGCTTGCCGTTGGCGAACTTGACGCCCTGGCGCAGCTTGTAGGTCCACTCGCTGGCGTTGGCGTTCGGGCTCCAGCTGACGGCCAGCTCGGGCGCGAGCGTGAGGTTCTGGCGGTTGCGGTTGAGGAACTCGCCGGAGATGCCGCCCAGCTGAAGCGCCACCGTCTCCTGGTAGGTCCACGGCTCCAGCGTGCCCTTCGGGATGGGCGTCATGCCGATGCGCAGCCGGCCGCCGGCCTTGCCGCGCGTCTGCTTTGCGAAGGCAACAGGCGCCTCGCCGGCCGCGAGCAGCGCGCCCGACATCACGGACGCCGACAGGCCGAACATCGTCGCGCGCTGGATGAATCCGGCTCGGTCGCACTCGCCGGCGAAGAGGTCGTCGACCACGGTGTTCTGCGGGTCGGTCGCTTCCTCCGCGCGCCAGGCGGCGAAGCGCCTGCGGGTCTCTCGATCCATGCCTTGTTCCCTCCTAGTGGGGGTCGGTGCGAAGTTAGACGTGCGATGGTACGCAGGAGTTGGCTCAAGCGCCAGCCGGGCGGCCGAGCGAGGCGTTATGACAGGCGTGGCGCGTAATGTCCAGTGACTCAGTAGACATTCGGCGGAGTCTACCGTCGCAGGCAATGCGAGAGCGCCGCTTCACGTTCGTGCGCCATGCCAGCACGGTCTACAACGACTTCCACCTGCTCAATGGCGATCCGCGCGTGCCCGTCGCGCTCGACGCCGAGGGTCGCGTCGGCGCGGCGGCGCTCGGCGCGCAGCTTCGGCAGTGTCCGTTCGATCTCGCTCTCCACACGCGCTTCGCGCGCACGCGCGAGACGCTCCTGCTGGTGCTCGGCCGGAGGCACGACGTACCCGTCGCCGTGGAGCCCGCGTTCGACGACATCGACGTGGGCATCTTCGAGGGCCGGGATGTGTGGGCCTACCGCGCCTGGCGCGCCGAGCATGGGCCAGGGGAGGCCGTGCCAGGCGGCGAGAGCCGCCTGGACGCGCTCGCGCGCTACGCCGACGGCTGTGCGCGCGTGCTCGCGCGGCGCGACGCACGCCGTGTCCTGCTCGTCGTGCACGACGTGCCGATCCGGTTCCTGCACAACGCGCTGCTCGCCGCCGATCCGCTCGAGGGCCCGGTGCGCACCGTCGCGAACCTCGAGCGCCTGAGCGTGGGCGAATCGCGACTCGCGGCCGGCCTGGCCGTGATGCGGCGAAGGCTGTCTGGCCTTCCGCCGGTCTGACCGGGAGCGTCAGCGACCGCAGTGTTCGCAGCGGACGACGGGCACGGGGTGCCCGTTGTCGTAGCCCGCGACCACGACGGCCGGCCGATGATGACCGATCACGATGCACAACAAGCGGCGCATGTTACGAATATGTGGTCAATTGCAACAAGCTGTCCATACGAACGCACCGCAAACCACTCGAAAGGGTGAGGTGCCCCCGCTACGATCGCGCGGGTGCGGACGGCTGTCATCACCGGCGGTTCGAGCGGCATCGGGCTGGCCGTTGCGCGACAGCTTGCCAGCCGGGGCGGCTGGCAGCTGGTGCTGGCGGCCCGCCGCGTGGAGCCGCTGGCGGCTGCGGCCGGGGAGCTCGGGGCGACCGCGGTGCGCTGCGACGTCACCGGCGACGGCGATGTCGCGGCGCTGGTGGCGGCGGCCCGAGCGGCGGGTGGCTGCGACCTGCTCGTGCACGCTGCGGGCGCGCCTGCGCGCAAGGGCGTGCTGGACGCCGATCTCGCCACCTACCGCACGGCGTTCGAGCTGAACTACATCGGGCTCGTACGCGTTGCGACGGCGTTCTGGCCCCTGCTGGAGGCCAGTCGCGGGCGGCTCGTGCCCGTCGTGTCCGTGGCCGGGGCGGTTGCGCTGGCGCCCTCGGCGCCGTACGCCTCGGCCAAGAGCGCGGCCCTCTCCTGGGCCCGCTCCTACGGTGCGGCCGCGCGCGAGCACGGCGTCGCGGTGACGATCGTCAACCCGGGTCCGGTGCAGACCCCTGGCTTCCCGCAGGACGCGCTCCTCGGCAGCCGCTGGGGCAAGCTGCTGGTGGTCGACGCCGAGCGCTGCGCCGAGCGGCTGCTGGCAGCGGCCGACCGGCGGGCGCCGGAGGTGTACATCCCGCACTGGTGGCGCGTCGCGGCAGCGCTGCAGGGAGCGGCGCCCGCGCTGAAGGCTCGCATCGCTGAGCGCGCCTGGCGCCGCGACCCGCGCCTCTCGCCTGAGGCGACACCGGCGTGACGCGACCTGTCGCGCTGATCACGGGCGGCAGCTCCGGCATCGGCCTCGGCATCGCGCGCCGGCTGCTCGAACGCGGCTGCGAGGTCGTGATCACCGCGCGGGGCGAGGAGCGGCTGCGCGCACTCGCCGGCGAGCTCGGCGTGACCGGCGTCGCGGCCGACGTGGCCACGGAGGAGGGCCGCGCGACGATCGTCGCGGAGGTGCGCCGGCTCGGCCGGCTGGACTGGCTCGTCAACAACGCGGGCACCGGCGGCGGCACCGCCGGGCTCGATGTCGACGTCGAGCGCGCCCGCCGCGTGCTCGAGACGAACTTCTACTCGCACGTCGCGCTCACGCACGATCTCTGGCCGCTGCTGCGCGAGTCGCCTCGCGCGCGCGTGATCTCGGTGTCGTCGTCGCTCGGCACCTACTCGTCGTCGGGTTCGATCACGTATGGCGCCTCAAAGGCCGCGCTGACCTCGTGGGGACGCGGGCTCGCAGTCGCGGCGCGCCGCGCGGGGATCGAGGTCACGCTCGTCAACCCAGGGCCCGTCGTGACGACGACGTTCCCGCACACCGAGCTCCTCACGCACCGCTGGAAGCGGAAACTGGTGATCGACGTGGAGCGCTGCGTCGACGACGTCATGCGCAAGGTCGACCGCGGCGGCGGAGAGGTCTGGTCGCATCCGATCTTCCGCCTGCCGGCAATCCTGCAGGCGGTCGCGCCGGGGACGTACGACCGCTTTTTCGTCAGCCGCCGCTGATCGCCGCGATCACGTCGACGCGCGACTGTGCGGCCAGCGCCGTGTCGAGCCCGGCGCGCTCCTGGTCGACGTAGACGTTGACGTGCGGGCGTAGCTCGGGCCCGGGCACGCACAGGCGGTCGCGCAGGCCGGGCCAGCGGGCGTCGAGCTCCGCGATCGCGCCGTCCACGGTGGCGGCGTCGACCTCGACGTGGCGCGGCAGGTCGCGAAACAGCGGCGGCAGCGTTGCGGGGAGGTGGACATCGGCCATGGCTCAGATCACCGCGACCTCGACGGAGGCGATCGCCGGCAGGTAGCTGGCGATCTCGTCCCAGCTCTCCCCCTCGTCCGCGCTCGCGAAGACCTGGCCCGCGCTCGTGCCGAAGTAGAGGCCCGGCACGTCGTAGGAGTCGATCGCCATGCCCTCGCGCAGCACGCCCAGGTGCGCATCCACCTGCGGGAGCCCGCGATCGAGCCGGCGCCAGCTCGAGCCGGCGTCCTGCGTGCGCCAGACGGCGGCCTTGCCCTCGGGCATCGTCCGCCCGTGACCGGGGTCGAGCGGGATGACGTAGAAGCTGTCGCGATCGTGCGGATGGGCGGCGGCCGCGAAGCCGAACTCGGTCGGCAGGCCGTCGCTGATCTCGACCCAGGACTGCCCGGCGTCGTCGCTGCGGTGCATGCCGACGTGGTTCTGCTGATAGAGGCGGTCGGTATCGAGCGGTGACATCACGAGCTTGTGCACGCAATAGCCGACCTCGGGGTTCTCGAGCGGCCAGTCGGCCCGGAGGCCCCGGTTGCGCGGCGTCCACGACTCCCCGTTGTCCGTCGTCTCGAAGATGCCGTAGCCCTGGATCACGGCCCAGAAGCGGTCCGCCTGCTCGGGGTGCGGCAGCATCGCCGGCAGGCCGAGATGACCGGGCGGCTGCTTCGCGGGGTCGTTCCAGGCGTCGCGGCCGGGCTGGCCGTCGAGCGTGCTGAGCAGCGACCACGTCTTGGCTCCGTCACGGCTCTCGAACACGCCGCAGCCCTCGCCGCCGGCGAGCAGCCGGCCGTGCGCGGCAGTCAGGCCCGAGACCTTCGAGAGCCGCAGCTCGCTGCCCTCGCCATAGCTCAGCCCCTCACTCGAGAGCTCCCACGTCTCGCCCAGATCGGCGCTGCGCCAGACGCCCGCGCCATGCCATTCGCTGGCCGCGGCGGCGTAGATCGAGCCCGAGAGCGGATCGTGCACCGCGTGGTAGACGGGCCAGCCCTCGCAGTAGGGGCCGCGCACCTTCCAGGAGCGGCGCTCGGCGTCGCTCTCCAGCACGAAGCAGCCCTTGCGCGTCCCGACGAGCAGCATGGTCACGGGCATGGCGAATCCCTCCTGTCTCGAAGTCTGCTGTGAAGACCGGTCAGGATCGAAAAACTCATCGCTCACGCTTGCATATAAAGGGGTCAGACCCCTTTATATGCACCTTTCGCTCAAGTCGGCACGCCCGGCAGCAGGCCCATGCGGGCCCTGGCCTGGGCCAGCACGGGGGTGGCAATCGCCCGCGCGCGCGAGGCGCCGAGCGCCATCAGGCGATCCAGCTCGGCCGTGTCGGTCATCAGCGCCGCGTGCCGCTCGCGGATGGGAGCGAGGTGCTCGATCACCGCCTCGGCCACGTCGTTCTTGAGGTGGCCATAGCCCTGGCCGGCGTACCTCGCCTCGAGCGCGGGAATCGCCTCGCCGCTCACGCCTTGCAGGATCTCGAGCAGGTTCGAGACCCCCGGCTTGGTCTCCCAGTCGTGCCGGATCGTGCCCTCGGAGTCGGTCACGGCGCGCTTGAACTTGCGGCGGATCACGTCGGGCTCGTCCAGCATCAGCAGCCTGCCGTCTTCACTCGAGAGCGAGGAGGTCGACATCTTGCGCTCCGGCTCCTGCAGGTCGCTGATGCGCGCGGCGGTGGGCGGAATGGCGGCCTGCGGCGGCGGGAAGAGCTTGCCGTAGCGCGTGTTGAAGCGGTGAGCGATGTCGCGCGCGAGCTCGAGGTGCTGGCGCTGGTCCTCGCCCACCGGCACGCGGTCGGCCAGGTAGAGCAGGATGTCGGCGGCCTGCAGCACGGGATAGGTGAAGAGGCCGGCCGAGACGGACTCGCGCCCCGCGGACTTCTCCTTGAACGCGACCATGCGGTTGAGCTCGCCGAACGTGGCAACGCAGTTGAAGAGCCAGGCCAGCTCGGCGTGCTCGTGCACGTGGCTCTGAACGAACACGATCGCGCGCTCGGGGTCGAGTCCCGACGCCACGAGCGTCGCGAACGTGTCACGCGTCGAGGTCGTCAGCTCGGCCGGGTCGAACGGCTGGGTCATCGAGTGCAGGTCGACGACGCAGAAGATCGCCTCGGCGCCGTAGCGCTCCTGATCTGCGACGTAATGGCGGATCGCGCCGAGGTAATTGCCGATGTGCTTCTGGCCTGTCGGCTGAATGCCGGAAAAGACACGCGTCATCGCGATCGAGGGTAGCGAAGCGAGCTAGGTGCTAGCGTGACTTACGTGCCGGTCACCCTTGTCATCGCCGAGAAGAAGTCGGTCGCCGTCGACGTGTCGAAGGCGCTCCAGGGAACGTTCAAGTCGTCGAAGAACTTTCTCGAGAGCCCGGACACCGTCATCACCTGGGCGGTCGGCCACCTCGCCGAGCTCGCCGCGCCCGAGCATTACGACGACAAGTTCAAGCGCTGGAAGATGGTCGACCTGCCGATCCTGCCGCCGCACTTCGACGTCGTGCCGCGCGCCGAGGGCAAGTCGGCGAAGGAGCAGCTGGACGCGATCGTCAAGCTGATGAGGCGCGACGACATCGAGCTGATCGTGAACGCCTGCGACGCCGGGCGCGAGGGCGAGCTGATCTTCGCCTACGTGCTCGACGTGGCCGGCAAGAAGACCGTGCCAGTGCAGCGCGCCTGGTTCTCGTCGATGACCAAGGACGCGATCCGCCAGGCCTTCGGGCACCTTCGGCCGGGCAGCGAGCTCGCGCCGCTCGAGGCCGCCGCGCGCTCGCGCTCCGAGGCCGACTGGCTCGTGGGCATGAACGCCACGCGCGCGGCCACGATCCGCGGCCGCGCTGCGTTCGGCAGCACCGTGGTCTCGCTCGGGCGCGTGCAGACGCCGACGCTGGCGATCCTGGTGCGGCGCGAGAAGGAGATCCAGGCCTTCGAGCCGACGCCGTACTGGCTCGTCGACGCGACGTTCCAGCCCGCCGACAAGAACGCCTACCGCGGCCGCCACGTGCGCGGCTCGGAGACGCACATCCTCACGGGCGAGGATGCCGACGCGATCGTCGCCCGGGTGCGCGACGGCGAGGGCCATGTCACCTCGCTCTCCAAGCGTACGCAGCGGTCGCAGCCTCCCCTGCTGTACGACCTCACCGCACTCCAGCGCGAGGCCGCCTCGTGGCACGGCTTCACGGCGCGCCGCACGCTCTCGGCCGCTCAGGGCTGTTACGAGAAGGCGGTGCTCACCTATCCGCGTACGTCGAGCCGCTACCTCTCGAGCGACATGATTCCCGAGCTCAAGGAGATCGCCGGCCACGTCGGCGCGCGCTCGCCGGAGTACGCCAGGGGCGCGGCCTACGTGCAGGGCCTGGCCGAGCTGCCGCTCGGCCGCGTCGTCAACAACGAGAAGGTCACCGACCACCACGCGATCATCCCGACGAACGCGCCGCAGGCCGGCATCGAGCTGACGCCCGACGAGCAGCGCATCTACGACATGGCCGCCCGGCGCTTCCTGGCCGCCTTTCACCCGCAGGCCGTGTTCGAGAACACCACGGTGCTGACCGAGGTCGCCGGTGAGAGCTTCCGCTCGCGCGGCAAGGTCATGCTCGAGGCGGGCTGGCGCGCCGTCTACGGCGAGGCGCCGCCGGACGAGGCGAAGGCCCAGGGCGCCGAAGGCGACGATGACGAGGCACCCGACCAGGTGCTGCCGCCGCTCGAGGAGGGCGAGGCGGTGCGCTGCACCGAGGTCGCCGCCGACGCTCGCGAGACGAAGCCGCCGCCCCGCTACGGCGAGGCCGCGCTGCTGGCCGCCATGGAAGGCGCGGGCAAGCTCGTCGAGGACGACGAGCTGCGCGAGGCCATGAAGGACTCGGGCATCGGCACGCCGGCCACGCGCGCGTCCATCATCGAGCGCCTGATCGACGTCGGCTACATCGTGCGCGACGGCCGGCGCCTGCAGCCGACAGGCAAAGGTATCCAGGTCATCGACCTGCTGGGCGAGCACGAGCTGACGAGCCCGAGCCTGACCGGCGACTGGGAGCACCGCCTGCTCGACATCGAGCGCGCCGGCGGCAGTCGCGAGAAGTTCATGAAGGACATCGCGAAGTTCACCGAGGACACCGTCGCCTACCTGCGCGACCTGCCGTCGGAGGCGTTGCGCTTCCAGCGGCGCGACCTCGACGTGATTTGCCCCCGCTGCGGCGAGGGCCACCTGATCGAGAACGCCAAGGGCTTCGGCTGCTCGACCTGGAAGTCGGCCGAGGAGCCGGGCTGCGGATTCGTGATCTGGAAGTCGATCGGCGGCAAGCAGCTGACCGAGGACATCGTGCGCGAGCTGATCGCGAACGGCAGGACCAAGGAGCTGACCGGCTTCCGCTCCAACCGCACGGGCCGTCC
>JALYLC010000192.1 GCA_030774435.1 Actinomycetota bacterium | reverse complement strand
AGCGGGAGCGGATCCCGGCTCGAAGATCCGGTTGGAACCCTTTCAGAGCCGGGATCCGCTTCCGCGAAGCCCCTTGGCTCGCGCGGCTCTTTTGCGCGCGCGCAGGGTCGCCGCAGGTCTGGTTGTCGGGCGCCCCCCCGGTCTTCCCCGCATGGACCATGCGCCCGACAACCAGACCGCAGGCGATTCGAGACCTCCGAACGCCCCGCCACCTTTGAAACCAGTTCTCAAGCGCTGGATCGTCCACACGACCCTGGATTCCTCGCGCGCGGCTAGGGTCCCGGGATGCCAACGGGACCAGCGACATGCTGAAGATCATGGCCTTCCTCACCAAGAGGGAGGACATCGCGACGCGCGCGTTCATCGAGTACTACGAGAAGAGCCACGTGCCGTTGATCCGTAGCCTGGCGCCTACGCCCATCGGCTACAAGCGCAACTACCTCCTGCGGGGCGACGAATTCAACATCGAAGACGCCTCGATCGACTTCGACGTCGTGACAGAGCTCGTATTTCCCGACCGGGCAGCGTATCTCGCCTGGGGCGCACAGCTCTTCGAGTCAACCTCCGGCGAACCAGTTATCTCGGAGGACGAGCGGAAGTTCCTCGATCGGTCGCGGACGCGCGCCTATGTCGTGGAGGAGCACGTCACGGCGGAGTGAGCGCTCAAGGCCGGCCGTCCCTCGTTTGAGGGATACGCAATCGGGTATCCATCTCGTCCACACACCAGGGGGATGGTTCCGATGGCGGCAGACAGGGCCGTGAACGTTGGAGTCGGTCGACGGCGGAAGGCGGTGGTCACGGCCGCGCTGGCCCTGTCCGCCACGTTGGTGGCGGTAGCGAGCGGCACCTCGCGCGCCGTTGGTCCGCTGGATTCGGTCGCGCCCGTCACCCAGACCGTCGCGACGGCCGTGACGCCCGTCACGCAAGCGGTCACGACCACCACGGCGCCTGTCACGCAGGCGGTCACGACCACCACGGCGCCTGTCACGCAGGCGGTCACGACCACCACGGCGCCTGTCACGCAGGCCGTCGCGACCACCACCAAGCCGCTCACGGAGGCCGTCGCGACCACCACGGCGTCTGTCACGCAGGCCGTCGCGACCACCACCAAGCCGCTCACGCAGGTGACCAGCGCCGCCGCCGCTCCGGCAACCAACCTTGCGGTCGCCGTCGCCGGGCCCATAAACCGCGCGACGACGACTGCCGTGCGCTCCTCGACGAGCTCGCGTGTCGCATCGAGCCCCCGGTCGACTGGCACCGGGCGCGCGGTCGCCAGTCGTGCCGGCGTGACGCCCGCTGGGGACGCCGTCGCACGGCCCGGGCGGAACCGGATCCATGCGATCAGGGCAGGCGGCGGCCGCGCCGCGGCCCTCCCGCAGCGCACCCAGAAGATCGCGCCGCCGACGCGGACGGTCATCACGCTCTCGCCGGTGACCCTCGCATCCGCGGCTGCTGCGGTGACGCCCAGCCCCGCCATCGGTCGGGCGGCTCCGGCGGCTGCCGTGCCGACGGGCGGTGGCTCGTCGAGCAGCGCGTTCGGTCTCGCGGCACTGATCGGCGCCGGCGGCTTCCTGCTCTTGCGTGCGCGCGCTCTCTCCTCGGCCGCCGGCATCGACGACCCCGGCACACTCATGGCACTCGGTCACGCAGCCTCGACGTTCTGGGCGGGGTCGTGCTTCTCGCTCGGCTCCGGCGGCACGACGGCCGGCGGGACGATGAGCGCATCCCCGACGACAGACGCGCTGAGCGCGGTCGGCGATCGCGCACGGTTCGGTGTCAGAGGCGCCATCTCGGGCGCCGTCGGTGCGGCCGGCGGAAGCGAGGCGCCGCCCGCAGCCTCGCTCGCCCGTGAGGCCGCCGGCAGCGACCGGACCGGACTCGTGGCAGCGCTGCTTCTCGTGTCGGCGATCATCGGTGCCGCGCTCGGCGCGATCGGGCCGCGCGAGCGCGGAGCGCCCGCGCGATGAGCAGGGTGCGGGTCACGTCCCTCGCCCTGGCCGCGGCGCTCGCGCTCTCGCTCGTAGTCTCCGGCTCCGCCCTCGCGCGGGCGATCGATCCCGCTCGCTCCTCGATCGGGAACAGCGGACGCCTCAACGCGAGCGCAACCGCCGTGCACCTCGACGGCATCGTCTACTGCGCGAGCTGCCGCAGCTTCACGCTCGGCGCGACTGTGAGCCAGAGCGGGAGCGGCGCGGTCGGCCAGGGTGGCGTGCGCTGCCTGTGCCGGGGCGCTCGCGTGCGCTGGCTGCTCACGGCGCGAGCGCGTGAGGCGACGCGATTCAAGCCGGGAGCTGCGCGCGTCTGCGTCTGGATCATCGCGCGCGCCAGCGGCGGGAAGGCTATCGACGCCGAGCAGTGGTGCGAGCACGTCACTCTGAGGGCGGCAGAGGCATGACGCTCTTCTGGCTCTGGGTGAGTGCGGGCTGTGCGGCTTCGGGGCTCGCCGGGTTCTCGGCGGTGAGATTCGGCGCACGCATGCTCTGGATGGGCAGCCCGGAAGCGGCAACGCCAATCCACCCGGGACGAACGAGAACGGCCGCCATCCCCGCCAGCGCGCCGCGGCGTGCGGCCTCGCGGGCCAAGAAGGTCGCCGCTGCCGAGACCGTGCCGGCTCCACTTCCGACCGCAGCTCGGCCCGAGGCCGCGAAGCTGGCCCTGTGGGCCCGCCAGGTCAAGGCCGGCGAACGCACGATGACGGTCGCTACGGACGGCTGCCGCGTGACCTGGAATCGCACCTGCAAGCACGGGCACCCGAGCTGGCTCGTTCACCTCGCCTACCTCAAGCGCCGGCCGGCGCCCAAGCGCCACAACCCGAGGTGACGCGGGACGCTACGCGCCCGACGCCGCGCGGCACCTAATCGGACCCGCCGCCGCTCGTGCTCGCGGCTTCCGCGTCGGTGACGACCTGAGAGCCGTCGCCGCTTCCGCTGCCGCTGACATCGGCGGAGTCCCGCCCGGAACCGCTCGAACTGCTCTCGTCCGACGCATCCGCACTGGTGGACGTGCCGGAACTGCCCGATCCCGAGTCGGTGTGATCGGCAGCGTCGCCTCCGGATCCGCTCACCCGGGTGCTTCGGGACTCCGTATAGCCACTCCCGTCCTTGCCCGTGCCGGACGAAGTCCTGCCGCCGTCCGAGGAGTGCTCGCCGCTCGCCGAGCCGCTGTCATCGCTTCCGGATCCCGTATGGTCGCCGCCGGCCGTGCCCGAGCCGGAGTCGCCGCTCCCGCGGTCGTGACGTTCCGAGGCGCGACCTCCGCGATCGTCGCCCGCGCCGCTCGATCCATGCCGGTCGGTGGGCGTCGCCGCCGCTCCCTGGGTCGTCGACGACGATGCGTGGGTCGTGCGCGACGGTGCCACGAGCGCGGCGAGCGCACTGCCGGCGCCGCGCGCCGCCGGCGCCACCTGTGCCTGACCACCATGCGAGCGGTGGTGCGCAGGATGTGAGCTGACGATCGCCTGCTCCGCCGCGCCGCCGGCGGCCACCGCCGCGACGACGATGGCCGCGGTCTTCGCCATCACGGGGGCTGCGGTCGCCTTGGCCATGAGCGCCGCCAGGGCCCCGCCGCCGCCCGAGGCGAAGCCGGGGATGGCTGCCGAGAGCCGCTCCACCATGACGGGTCGCGCTGCCCCCTCAGGCGGGCGCAGCGCGCGGCGCACGCCGCGGCAAACGGGACAGCGGAGCAGATGGACTTTCGCCGCACGGTCGAGGGACCCGGCTTCGAGTGCGGCGCGGGTGCCGGTGCAGCCGATCGGTGGCTCGAGGCCGCCCACGGCCAGGACCAGCTTCCGCCGTGCGCGCGAGGCCAGGCCGTCGACGTCACCCGCGCTCAGGCCCAGCGCAAGAGCCGTCTCGCCGGCCGCGAGGCCGAGCCATTCGCGCATGACGAACGCCTCGCGCTCGGGCTCCGGGAGATTGCCGAGCGTTCGCCTCGCCGTGCGCATCTCGTCTCGCAACTCGGCCGATCGCTCGACGCCGCCCGCCGCGGGCGAGTCGAAGCCGTCGTCCAGCGAGACCGCGGGCCGCCGAGCAGTCTGGCGAAGCCGGCCCATGCACTCGTTGCGGGCGATTCGCACCACCCAGGCGCTCGAGTCCAGCACGGCCGTTCCGCCCGCAAGCGACTTGTGCACCGCGAGAAACGTCGCCTGGGTCGCATCCTCGGCGTCCTCGCGACGGCCGAGCAGGTGCCACGCGTAGCGGAACACCGTGTCGCCATGCCGCCGGTACAGCCACTCGGTGGCGCGGCCGGCGTCGCGCGGCAGGACAGAGCTACGCCCCGCCCCCGGGGGGACCGGGGACGGGGCGGCTACCGAACTCGGGGCCGGATGGGCCACACTCGGACTTTAGTCGTCGCCGCCGGAGCCGTCTCCCGAGCTCCCACCGTTGTCGCCGTCGTCGCCGCTGCCGGACCCGCCGCTGTCGTGGTTGCTCTCGAGCCGAACGAGGGTCGGCTGGCCGCCAGGCGTGGCCGCCGGGGTGCCCTCGGCGTCGACCTCGTCGCCGATCACAACGCCCGTGGGGCCGAACCCGACGGGGATGACGAAGGTGACCACGCCGTGCTCGCCGTCGATCGTGATCGAGCCCGGCAGGGCGCCCGCCTCGGCCACGGCCGTGACCTTGCCCTCGGCCTTGACGAAGTCGCCCTGGTCCTCGTCATTCTGATTGCCCTCGACGTGCAGCGAGACCAGAGTCAGCACGATTGCGTTGGGATTGCTCGGATCCGGGCCGAGTGCCACGCGGGCCTCGACGGGTGTGTTGGCCGCAAGCACCGGGATCGTCTTGCCGCCGAGCGCGATGGCGAGGCCCGCCGGGAAGCCGGTGACGTTCAGGTGGAGCGTGGTCGCATCCTGCGAGAGCACGGTTCCGCGCACCTCGGCGCTCGCCACCTGGTTGTCGTCGACCTGCTCGTTGCCGTCATCGTCGTCGAGCGCGGTGGGAGTCACCTGCACGGTGGCCGTGACCTGCTCTCCGGGAGCCGGGGGAGTCGGGCTCGTGACCGCGAGCACCGAGCCGTTGCCGGCCAGTGCGAACGCGTGCCGGTGGCGCCGCACCACGACGCCGCGGAGCTTGGCCTTGTGCGTGTGGCCGACGACCTTGATCTTCGTCCCGGTCACCTGGAGGACAGCACCCATCGCAAGAGCGTTCGGCTTGGCCACGTGGACGCGCTGGAGCTTGCCCGTGCGAGTGGCGACGACGACGACGCCTGCCTTCGCGTCGCGCTGCACGACGATGCCGCGCGTGCCTGGAGTTTGCGCCGCGCCGGCCAACGACGGGGCTGCAAGCGCCCCAAAGGCTACCGCGAGCAGGATTTTGGACAGGGTTCGCATCAGGTGGATCCTCTCCGTCAACGCGCAAGTTCGGACTGCGGACTTCGGGAGCTAGACGCCCGGGGGAGGGTGGTCGACTGTCGCATTTCTCCTACTTGTAGTCGATGAGTAATACTTCTGTCATGCCTCGACTGACCTCGAAGGGCCAGGTCACCGTGCCGGTCGGCGTTCGCTATGCGCTCGGCCTGGCGCCCGGCGACGACGTCGTGTTCGCCGTGGAGGGCCACCGCGGCGTCTTCCGCCGGGCCACGGCTCTGGACGACCTGCGAGCCAGGTTCCCGGCGCCTGCCCGCGCGGGCGCGCACGCCCTCGAGCGGCTGATGGTGTCGGGCGACCCTGCCTTTGCCGACGCGGCGGACGCACGGCGCACTCTCGGCGAGCGCCTGCGCGTGCCCGATGCCGTCATGCTGGATGTCGCCGGCGCGCTCACCCGCGGAGGGGCGTCCGCGGAGGCGGTGGCCGACGCGCTGCGGGACGTCCTGGCCAACCGCGCCGTCCGCGTCGATCACCCGGCCGCCGTGCGAGCGGCGATCGACGAGCTCGCGGGCGGCGGCGATCCGCTGCGCGCCTACGCGC
>JALYLC010000191.1 GCA_030774435.1 Actinomycetota bacterium | reverse complement strand
ACGGTGCGTCGTCCGAACCCGGGACGCGCAGTGGGTTGGGCCGGCCGCCGGTCGCGATGAGGAGCTTGTCGTACTTCAGCTCCGATCCCGGCTCGATCGCGACGGTCTTCTCCTCGAAGTTGACCTGTGTGACGCGGGTCTCAAGGCGCAGATCGATGCGGTTCTTGACGTGCCATTCCATATCGCGGACTTGGACGCGCTGTTCGAGGAGCACGCCTTTCAGGTAGCGCGGAAGCGAAACGCGGTTGTAGAGCGTGTACTTCTCGTCATCGATCATGATGATCTCGGCTGCGGCGTCATCCTTGCGCAGCTGCTCAGCCGCGTATGTCCCGGCCGCGCCGTTGCCGATGATCACGAAACGGGTCAGGTCAGCAGCCAATCCGCGCACTCCTCGTTTGGGGTGCGCCTAGTCTCGCCGAACGCGCCGCCAGCCGCCGGGGTGGGTCAGTCGGCCGGCTCACCGGCGACCGCGATCGCCGAGGTCGTCCGTGCGCCGCGCTCGACGGGCCTGAACCACACCCAGAAGAGGACCGCGGAGGCTGCGTACGTCGTGGCCATCACGAGGAACGGCGTCACGTAGTCGCCTCCCGCCATCAGCCGAGCACCAAGGAACGCGCCGAGTCCGCTGAGCGTTTGCTGCGCGGCGGATCTGAGCCCGACCATCGTGCCGCGCTCGCCAGGGTCGAGGATCTCCATCGCGAACGCTTCCGCGATCGGACCGGCCGCGTTCGCAAGCACGCTGCGGACGACGTAGGCGACGCCTGCGAGCGTCAGAACGGTGGTCACGGTTGCAAGGTTGGGGGACAGCCCGATGAGCAGGATGAAGGGGACCGCGAGCAGACGCGTGCCCACGACGGCCTGCACCTTCGTCATGCGCGCCGCGAGGAACGGCGCGGCGAGCGCGGCCAGCGCGACGAACAGCGAGCCGGACGCGAAAGTCACGCCGATGTCGTGCGTGTGCGCGTGCAGACCTTCGTAGAAGAACACGTTGAAGAGCGGGCCAACGAAACCAAAGCCGAGCGCGACGAGCCCCCCGATGGCCACGAGACGCAGCACACGGTCCGGATGGCGCACGCCCGCAAAGATCCCGCGAATGCCTGAGAGTCCACGCTCGATCGGACGGTCGCGGCCACGCAGCATGAGCGCGGGGATCAATGACAGCGCCCAGATCGCGATCCCGATGAAGATCGAAGCCCGGTAGAGCGTGACCTTGTCCGCGAGCGACGCCGCAAGCAGCGGCACGAATCCTCCGAGGAGGCTCCCGACCATCGCCGAGAGCGTGCGCAGGCCGTCGGAGACCGAGAACAGATGGACGCGCTCGCGCTGCTCGCTGTTCTCGGCCATGAAGGCGGGCTCGGATACGCCGTGCAGTGTTCCGGCGATGGCGCTGAATACGCCTGTCGCGAGCAGGATGTTCTGGTCCACCGAAAAGATGGTTATCAGATACAGCGCCGCGCCCGCGCCGTCGCCGATGATGAACGACCACTTGCGACCGATGCGGTCCGAGATCAGACCCGCGGGTACGGCGAACGCGGCGCCGGCCAAGCCGCCCAGCAACAGCCGCAGGCCGATGAACTCGATCGGAAGTCCGACCGCGAGGAAGTACAGGTTGACCAGGACGAGGGACGTGCCGTGCACGGTGTCCATGCCGATGACGTGGACGATGAACAGCCGCGCGTTCCTACTGAAGCTTCGGACCGCCAGCGCGTATTCGGCCAGGTCGCCGCGCGCTTTCACGCGCACACTCTAAGATGACCGGCCTTGCTCCGACTGCATCTTGTGATGTGCTGCGCGCTGCTCGTCGGATGCGCGCCGCCGCCTGAGAGGGAGATCGTGGTCGCCATGACCGAGTACGGTTTCCTCCCGCCGACGATCGAGGTCACGGCGGCCGAGCGGGTCCGGCTCGTCGTGCGGAACATCGGACGCCTCGAGCACGACTTCATGCCGGACGACCGGGGCCGCGCGCTTGGGCTGGCGCACGTCCATCTCGCGGCGGGCGGCAGCGCGAGCAACGACTGGACGGCGCCGACGGAGCCCGCGGAGGTGCGGATCACCTGCACCGTTGTCGGACACGAGTCCCTCGGGATGGTCGCGCGCCTCGTCATCCGTCCTCGAGCGAGGCCGACGCCGACTGCGCCCTAGTGCGGTGCCGGAGAGGGGACTCGAACCCCCACGCGTGCCCTTGCTGGCAGAGTGTCTTAAGCGCTCTTCGTATCCTTAGCGAGCTGGCGTAGTCCAATCGGCAGAGACCACTCCCTTAAGAGGAGTTCAGTGCGGGTTCGAATCCCGCCGCCAGCACCGAACGACTTGCGGACTATTGACACGGGCCGGCGGGGCCACTTATCTGACCCCCTGAGTGAAGAAAGCGCTTCGCGAGATGACGGAGTGGCCCCTCGCCATGGATGGTCTTGGCGCCTTACCGCGGCGACCGATCCCCGAGTCGCGCGCATGGCGGCTGCGAAGCGAGGTCACCGCGGCTGGTCTCGCGGACTGAGTGCTGCGACAGACTCGCGGGTCGCTAAGGCCGCCGCCAGTGCTCGCGGACGGAAGCGGGGACCGTATCGAAGCGCGGCTGGATTCGTAGCCGGCGACTGTCCGGTCTTGCCAATCGACGTTGAGCGACAGAGCGATTACGCATACGTGCTTGGCATGTACCTGGGAGATGGTCACCTAGCGAGGCTTCGGCGCACTTGGGTGCTGCGGATTTATCTCGACGCCACGCAGCCGGAGATTGTCAACCGCTGCGCTCAGGCGCTCGCGCGGCTCAACCGGTTTCATCGCGTTAGTCATAGCGACCGTGACTCGATGACGATCGTCAGGTCCAACGGTCGATGCTGGCTCGCTCTGATACCGCAGCACGGCCCCGGCCGAAAGCACCTGCGGGTCATTGAACTCAAGTCTTGGCAGCGCGAGATCATCGAGCAAGTTCCCATGTCGTTCCTGCGGGGCCTAATTGAGTCAGATGGTTGTCGCTTCGATCGCGTCGTCGGGGGTAAGGCATATCCGGCGTACAACTTCACAAATCACTCAAAGGACATCCTCGGGCTGTTCTGTTGGGCTTGTCAGCTGCTTGGGATTCACTTCACGAGGCCCACCAAGTACGTCGTCTCCATCGCACGGCGGCCCGACGTGGCGCGGCTGGACGCCGCGATTGGCCCCAAGAACTAGCGACGTCAAGGCCCGGAGCGCGGTGTTCCACCCGGTCGACGACGGGGTGGCGACCTTGCGACCTTCTTCACCGCGACGTAGCCTCGCCGCCAATGGCCGATCCGCGGGTCAAGATGCTGAAGTCCGTTCCGCTCTTCGCGGAGTGCGACGACAAGCAGCTCGCCTTCATCGCGACGCAGGTCGACGAGGTCGACTTCATCGCGGGGCGCGATCTTTGCCGCGAGGGCGCGGCTGGCGGCGAGTTCTTCGTCATCCTGACCGGCACGGCCGAGGTGCGCCGTCAGGGTCGCCATCTCCGAGAGCTCGGTCCGGGCGACTTCTTCGGCGAGATCGCCCTGCTCGACGGCGGGCCGCGCACGGCGACCGTGACCGCGTTGTCGCCGATGAAGTGTCTCGTGCTGTCACGCGGGCAGTTCCACAACGTGATCCGTCAGAACGCCCTCATCGCCGTGTCCGTTCTGCAGACCCTGGGTGAGCGGTTGCGGACCCTCCTCGCGGGACAGGCCACGTAGGGAACCGCGCCCGGGTGTCCGTCGTCGTACCTGGAGTGAGACGTTTCGTGCACGCCCTGATGTTCACCGCGGTCCTGTTCGGCATGAACTGGACGTCGTCGCCGGCCCTCGCGTCGTGCGTCCAGATGGCTGTCGCCGAGCGCGCCGCGCTGGCCGAGGTCGTCGTGTACGGCACCGTGACGGAGACGCGCCAGACCTTCGCCGCCGCCGGCGGCGTGATTCGCTTCCGCCCCGAGCGCTTCCTCAAGGGCACGCTACCCGGTGAGGTGGAGGTCTACCTCGGACCGACGATGGGTGGCGGGGTGACGAGCGTCGACTACCAGGCGGTCATACGCAATGAGGCGCACACGCTCTACCTGCGCTCGGCTGGCAACGGCGCATGGCAGACCGATGCGTGCAGCGGCAGCCATGTGGGCGCGCCGACCTCGGAGGAAACATCCCTCTTCGGCGCCGGCACGGCAGCGCCGCCGATCGCGCCGAAGGACAACACTCCACTCGCGCTCGGCGCCCTCGTCATCGCCGCGATCGCGCTCGCAGGAGGGGCGCTTCTAGCCCGGCGTCAGGCGGGTCCGTCGATGTTGACCACGACCTCGCCCTGACCCGCGCGGACCAGAACGATGTCACTGGTCGCATCGGTCGGGTTTCCCTCGCGGTGGATCTCGCGCGCCGGGATGAACATGAAGTCGCCCGGGCCGCCTTCGAGAACGGTCCGGCCGCCGGGGCCGCATTCGACGCGGACGTGGCCGGTCAGGA
>JALYLC010000190.1 GCA_030774435.1 Actinomycetota bacterium | reverse complement strand
GGCGAGTGCTCGGCCAACTCGCCGAGTGCGCGCTCGAGCTGGTCGCGCCGGGCGAGCATCCAGTCATGGCTGTGCAGCGCGTCCTGCAGCACGATCTCGGAGGCCTGATCGTCGAAGTGCAGCGTCGCCAGCCAGTCGCGATGCCGCCCCGTCCACGCGTTGCCGCCGGTGGGGTAGTAGAGCTCGCGGCGCAGCAGGAACTTGGAGATGCGGTGACGCACGCGCATCAGATCGACGCGCAGATCCTCGCGCGAGCGCACCAGATCGCGCAGCTGCTCCTCGGCCGCTGTCGGTACCCGCACCGCGCGCAGCTCGCCTGCGAGCAGCAGTCGCGCCAGTCGCTCGGCATCCCGCCGATCGGTTTTGATGCGATCGCCCGGGTGCTTGCGGATATGCCCAGGCGAGCAGACCACGACATCCAGTCCGCGCTGCGCCGCGCCGCGCGCCAGGCCATACCCCGTGGGGCCGGCCTCGTAGACCGCCTGAAACGGCTGCTCGAGCCCAGCCAGCCACTCCAGTACCCGATCCGGCCGGCCCGCGATGCGGCGCACCACCAGCTCGCCCGAGAGCGCGTCCAGCACCACCGCGGTCGTCTCCTTGCCGTGTACATCGAGCCCCACACGACGCATACTCAGCATGTCGGCGCCTCCCATAGATGCGGTTACGCCCGGCCAATACCGAGCGCAGTCAAGCCCGCGCGATGCTATGCGCGAGGCGCCGACCACACCACGCCGGCCACCCATCCATATGGTCTTGAAAGGGTTCCAACCGGATCTGCGAGCCGGCCGGCGCCCCCGCTCGCTCCATCCACCCCAGCCACACACGCTCATTTAGAAATGCGCTCTCAGAAGGCGCTCGGCCCGAGCGCGTAGAACGCGATCGCCGCTGCGGCCGCCACGTTCAGCGAGTCGACGCCGGCGGCGAGCGGGATTCGCGCTCGCACGTCCACCTCGGCGAGCACGGCGGGCGAGAGCCCCGCTCCCTCCGTTCCGAGCAAGAGCGCGAGCCGGTCGTGCCGTGCGGCTGCGACCTCCGCGATGTCGACTGCCCCGGCTCCCGGCGTGAGGGCCACGAGCTTGAAGCCGGCGGCTCGCAGCGGCGCCAGGCCTGCGGGCAGCGGATCGGTGCGGGCGTGGGGGAGACTCAGCGCCTCTCCCATCGAGATGCGCAGCGAGCGGCGGTAGAGCGGATCGCAGGAGCCCGGATCGAGCAGCAATGCGTCGATGCCGAGCGCCGAGGCGCTGCGCACGATCGCGCCGACGTTCGTGTGGTTGTTGACGTCTTCCAGCACGACGACGCGGCGAGCGTCTTGCACCACCTCGGCCACGTTCGGCAGTGGCTTGCGATCGAACGAGGCGAGTACGCCGCGGTGCACGGCGAACCCCGCGATCGAGCGCATGAGTCCGTCGCTCGCGGCGTACACGGGCACGCCCTCGGGCGCCAGTCGGCTGAATCGCTCCAGCCGCTGTTCCAGCAGGAGCAGCGAGCGCATGCGGTAGCCGAGCCGCAGCGCGCGCTCGATCACGAGCTCGCCCTCGGCGATGAAGACACCCTCGCGCGCGCCCTCCGGCCCTTCCGCCCGCAGGCGCAGCGTGGCAGCGCGCAGGTGCGCGTACTCGCGCACGCGTGGGTCGAGGGGGTCGTCCAGCACCATGGCTGCGAACGGTACCGTGTGGGTATGAACGAATTCGATCGGGTGGGTGCGCTCGCGATGCGTCACCTCGTGGCCTTCGAGACGGTCGCCGAGGAGCGCTCGTTCACGCGCGCGGCACATCGCCTCGGCTACACGCAGTCGGCCGTGAGCCACCAGATGGCGACACTCGAGCGGCTCGTCGGCAAGCAGCTGATCGAGCGCCCGCGCGGCAGCGAGGCCGCCACGCTGACCGAGGCCGGCGAGATCTTCCACCGGCACGCCCGAGCGCTGATCAGCCGCGTCAAGCTGGCCTATGACGACCTCGACGGGCTCGTCGAGGGCGTCGGAGGCACGTTCCGCTTCGGTACCTACCAGAGCGCGAGCACGAGCATCCTGCCGCACGTCCTGCGCGAGTTCGCGCTCCAGTTCCCGCGTGTGCAGGTGCACCTGACCGAGGCGGTCGACGATCTCACACTCATCAGGGACGTCGAGGAAGGGCGGCTCGACGCGACGTTCGTGACCCTGCCGCTACCCGAGACGCCACTCACCGCGATCGAGCTGCTGCGCGATGCGTTCGTGCTGCTCGTTGCGCCCGACTCGCCCTTCGCGACCCGTGAGGAGGCGCCCAGCCTGGCGGAGATCGCGCAGCTGCCGCTGATCGCGTGGCGCTCGTGGCTCGGAGTCGAGGACTCGATGCGCGAGCGCGGCTACGAGCTCAACGTGATCATGCGCTCCGACGACAGCGACACCGTGCGCTCCCTCGTCGCGGCCGGCGTGGGCGCCGCGATCGTGCCGCGGCTGATCGTCGACCCCGCCGGAAGTCTCGTGCCACGGGCCCTCGACGACGTCTTCGGCGAGCGCATCCTCGCGCTCGCGTGGCACCCTGAGCGACGCCGCACACCGGCGCTCGATGCGTTCACGGAGCTCGTGCGCTCGGTCTGCGCGAGCGACGTCGTGAACGTCAGCCCGCGGCCGGGGCTGCGTCGAGGCTGACGACGAGCTCGCCACCGTCGACGCGCACGGGGTAGCGCCGCACGCGCAGGCGCGCGTCGACCGCGCAGCGGCCGGTCGCGATGTCGAAGTCCCACTTGTGCCAGGGGCAGCGGACGAGCGCTCCCTCACGGGTGACGCGGGCCGCCTCACCCACGCCCTCGACGGCGCTCACGACCTCGCCGCTCGAGCACAGCGGCGCGCCGCGGTGCGGGCAGCGGTCGGCCAGCGCGAAGTAGTCCCCGTCCAGTCGGAAGACGCCGATCGTGCGGCCGCCGAGCTCGAGCAGGCGGCGCTCGCCCTCGGCGGGTGCCTCGGCCAGCGGCAGCCGGGCCTCGCGCGCGGTCGTCGTCGCCATGGCTAGACGACCGCCGGGACGGGCAGGCGGTAGAACTCCGCGGCGTTGCGCCAGGCCACGTTCTCGCGCCACTCGGCCGGCAGGGTGCGGAGCGTCTGCGCTGGCTCGTCGTAGTCCCAGTGCGGGTAGTCGCTCGCGAAGCAGAGGGTGTCCCACGGCCGCAGGCCCTGGATCGCCGGGGCGAGCAGCGAGGGATCCTCGGGCGTCTCCAGCGGCTGGCTCGAGAACTTCACGTGCTCCCAGACGTACTCCGACGGGAGTTTGCGGCACCAGGGGATCTCACTCCGGCAGGCCTTCCAGTTCGTGTCGAGGCGCCACAGGAGCCCGACGAACGGGACGAGGCCGCCCTCGACCATCATGACCTTCGTGTTCGGGAAGCGCTCGAAGATCCCATGGCAGAGGATCGAGACGAAGTGCCCGTACATGCCGCTCCCGCAGAGCGTGTGGTACTCGACGTAGAAGTCCGGGTAACCCGCGGCCGTGACCGGGCCGGCGATACCGACGCCTTCGTAGTGGGTGTGGACGATCACGGGCAGCGCGAGCTCGTCGGCCGCCTCCCAGATGGGATCGTGCACGGGGTTGCCGTAGGGGATGCGTGCCCCGCCTGGCAGGAAGATGCCCACGAACTCGTCGCGGCCGCCGACCCGCCGGATCTCCCGGGCGGCCTCGGCAGGGTTCTGGGGCGAGATCGCGATCAGTCCGCGCATACGCGGCTCGGGCTGGAGGTAGCGCTCGAGCGCCCAGTCGTTGTGCGCGCTGGCGAGCTTGGCCGCGATCACCGGGTTCGGCATGACGCAGAGGGCGCCGCCGATCTCGTCGGGCGTCGCGATCGCGAACGTCACCTCGTGCTGATCGAGCACCTGCGCCCGCACCTTCTCGAGGTCGATGGTGTGCATGCCCGGATCGGAGCTGTGCGGGTCGTAGGCGTCCTTCCGCACCCACCCGGTCGGGTGGTACCAGGGATAGTCGGGCAGCTGCAGCCCCTGGGTGCCCGAGTGCAGCAGCAAGTCGCGCGTAGCCGAGTCGGAATAGCCCGCCAACTCGAGCACGCCCCCCGGGCTGATGTGGACGTCGCAGTCGATGAGCATGCCCTCAGCATCGTCCGCCCAAGCCCCTTGGGCAAACGAGCATTTCCGCTCACGCCCATGAAGAAATTCGATCACTGAGCCGGTGGGGTCAGATCCGAGCAGCCAGGGTCAGACCCGAGCAGCTCGGGGTCACACCCCGATCTGGCAACTCCGATCTGCCAGGTCAGCGGGGTGGGAGGCCGAGGAGTTCTGGGACGGCTGCTCGCTCGGCTGGGCTCGTTGGGAACCACGGGGCGAACAGGATCGTGTGGCCGGGGGCGGCTTGGGCGCGGGCGCCTGTGCAGGCTTCGGCCAGCGTCTCGTGCACCGTGACGCTTACGAGGCCCGACGCGCGCAGGGCCGTTGCGAGGCGCCGCGCGGCCGGGCCGAACAGGGCGGCGTGGGCGCAGGCGTGAGCCGCGACGTTCGCCGCTGACTCGAACAGCGCACGCTCCTCTGGTGCCTCGTGCATGGGACCACCGCCGAGGTCGTCGTAGCCGCCCGCGATCAGCACGACCGAGCCGGGCGCGTGGAGTGCGAGTCCCGCCGCGGCCTTCGCCGGCGTTGCGGCCAGGGCGTCCCGGATGACCTCGCAGCCGTCGATCTCGCCGAGGTGCTCGCGGCGCAGCGCCAGGCCCTGCCAGGCTGCGAGCGTGCGGGTGATCTCCTCGGGCGACGCACCGGCGAGCAGCGAGCAGGCGCCGGACAGCAGGCCCGTCTCGGAGGCGGGCCGTGGTGGGAGGGCGCCGGCCGGGCCGAGGTCGTGAACGCGGCCGGCAAGCCGAATGGTCAGGCGGCCCGACTCGATGCCGGCGCCGGGGTCGCTCACAGGGCCATACAGCGTGCAGCGCAGGATGCGCGCCGGCGATGCGGCGGCGAGCTCGACCGCGCCCGGGTCGTCGGCATTGACGACCGTCCAGTCGTCCGGCGCCTGGAAGGCGACGATGCGGCGCTTGGCATCGAGGTAGGACGCGAGGCTGCCGTGCTGGTCGACGTGATCGGCCCAGACGTTCGTGACGCAGGCGATCTGCGGGCTGGCCGAGCAGACGGCGAGGTGGTTCGAGGTCAGCTCGGCGACGCACCAGGCGGGAGGCCGCGCCGCGAGGGCGCGCTCGATCAGGTCGGCCGTCGGCCAGGCGTTGTCGGCCGGCGCGTCGCTCGACGTCAGCGTCTCGACGCCGCTCGCGCGCAGCATCGCCTCGGCGAGGCGCGCCGTCGTGGTCTTGCCGGCGCTCCCGGTCACGCCCAGCACCGGCACCGGCGAGTGGCGCAGCAGCAGGTCGGCCGAGCCCGACGCGGATCCGGCCTCGGCGCCCTGCAGCGGCGTCCAGGGCGAGAGCAGCCGGACGTCCTCGGAGACTCCCAGGCGCCGCGCGAGCACCCGCAGCCGGGCGAGCTCGGCCTCCTCGCCCGCGGGCACGGCGCCGCTCACGCCGGCGGCCCGTCGAGCTCGTCGAGCAGAAGCACGAGCGGTCGCCGGAGGATCGCAGTGACCGGGCGGGAGTCCTCGCGCTGGAACGCGGCCATGAGCTCACGCGCCGCCGCGACCTCGCGCGAGCAGCCCTCGCCGGCGAGGGCCTTGGCCGAGGCGGCCGCGACCAGCCCGATGATCGGTGGCAGGCCCTGCGCCGAGGCTTCCCACTGGTCGCGCATGTCCTCGCGGTGCGCGAAGCTGGCGAAGTCGCGGGCCATGCGCCGGACCTGGATCGCGAGCCGCAAGGCCAGCCGCTGGCGCCGGTCGACGACGTCGAGGCGCGGACGCGACGCGCGGCGCAGCGGGCTGAACCGCAGCGCGCGCTGAGCGCGCGGTAGATCCTCGACGGAGCGCGCGGCCGCGCGGGCGTGCTCGTCGGCGTGCGCGAGCAGCACGCGGGCCGAAGGGTCGCCGCTCGTGAGGGTGCGCTGCGCGTCGGCGAGGTCATCCACAAGCGCGCGCGCCGTCTCGGACAGCCGCCGGTCGGCGTCCCGCAGAGGATCGGGTGGCAGCAGCAAGGCCGCAACGGCGAGCGATACCACGGAGCCGACGCCCGTCTCCCAGATGCGCTCGACCGCGTAGTCGTCGGCGTTCTTGGTCACGATCACGACGAGCAGCGCCGAGATCGCGATCTGCGTGTTCAGCTCGGGACCGGTGCGCAGCACGAGTCCCGCGGCGAGGCCGATCACGAGCAGCAGGACGATCGCGGCGGTCGAGACTCCGGCCAGCGCGACGACGCCGATGCCGAGCAGCACGCCCGCGATCACGCCGAGCATGCGTCCGAGCGAGAGCGACAGCGCCGACTGCGTGTCATCGCGGATCGCGACCAACGGGACGATCACAGCGAACACGGGGCGATCGGCGCCCAGCAACCGCGCGATCCACCAGGCGAGCGTCGCGGCGACGGCGATGCGCACCGCGCGCGGCAGCTCTCGGCGGGCTACCTCGAGGCGCGCCTGCATCGCGCGAACCCTACCCCTCGCCCGAGCGACCCGCGCCCGACCTTTTGGTCGTTTCCCCTGCACCAGAAGGTTTTTCAAAGGTGCCTCGGTCAATGTACGCGGGCGGAGCTGCCCTTCGCAATCGCGCTACGGTGGTGAAGCAAAGTAGACCGCCCGACAACCAGACCTGCGGCGACCCTGGGCGCGCGCAAAGAGCCGCGCGAGCCCAGGGGCTTCGCGGGAGCGGATGCCGGTTCTCGAAAGGGTTCCAACCGGATCTTCGAGCCGGGATCCACTCCCGCTCGCTTCGAGCCCCCCGACCACGAACGCGACTCTTGAAACCAGTTCTGAGCAGGCTCTGGCCCGTGCTCCGTTAGAGCTTCTTGGCCGCCTGCGCGCGCGCGTCGCCCCCGGCGAAGGAGCCGCTCCA
>JALYLC010000189.1 GCA_030774435.1 Actinomycetota bacterium | reverse complement strand
ACTATTTTCAGGAAGTCCAGATTCGCCTGCGCCACACGATGAAGCCCAACAGCTGCACCGGATACGAGATCTTCTTCCGCTGTCTGAAGTCGGAGGCCGGCTACGCGGAGATCGTGCGCTGGGACGGTGCGGTCGGCAACTGGCATTCGCTGCAGCGCCGTGTGGGGTTCGAGTATGGCGTCGAGGACGGCGATCTGATCGAGGCGACGATCGAGGGTAATGTCATCAAGGGTTTCATCAACGGCGTCGAGATGATCTCGGCGGTCGAGGACACCTATGCCTCGGGCGCGCCGGGAATCGGCTTCAACTTCGGCGTCGCCGATACCAACGTGGATCACGGATTCACGTCGTTCGAGGTGGATACCTACGACGACTGAGAAAATCACGCCGGTTCGCGCGCACCGGCGCGCGGGCCGGCCGCTGTGCCTACGCGGCGCCGACCGCGCGGTAGCGCCGCGCGAGCTCCTCGATGTGCTCGCGCATCAGCTTCGCAGCGCGCTCGGCATCCCGATCGCGGACGGCGGCGTACAGGCCTCTGTGCTCCTGAAGGTCCCACTCGCCAAATCCCTCGAGGCTGTAGACGCGTGGCCCGCGCTCGACCATGAGCGTCACGAACGACTGGATCATCGCTCGCAGGACCTCGTTGTGGGCACAGTCGGCCAGAAGGACATTGAACGATGCGGCCGTCTCGACGATGGCGTCAATGTCGCCGCCGAGTCGCTTCTCCTGGACGACGAGTGCGGCGGCCATTGCCGCGAGATCCTCGTCGGTCCGGCGCCGGGCGGCCAGGCGCGCAACCTCGACCTCGACGATCAGTCGCGCCTCGATGAATTCGTTCGTGACACCCCGCTCGAGCGCGGAGGCAATTGCCGAAGGCTCGCTGAATTGCGGCGGGTCGCCCGTCACGAACACGCCCTGGCCGTGGCGAATCTCGACGACGCCGAGCATCGCCAGGCCATTGAGGGCCTCCCGCACCGTCGATCGACCGACGCCGAGCTCCTTCGTGAGCTCGCGTTCCGAGGGAACCTTCGTGCCCGGCGGCAGCTCGCGGACCGCCAGGAGCAACTGATCGGCGACCGTCTCGCTGAGTTTTCGCCGCGGAGCCGGGGACAGCGCGAGCTTCGAATCGGACTCCAGCATTCGCACAGGATAGTGCAGCGCCGCTCGATGGAATCGCAGGTCCGCATGTGCTACGTTGAACAGGTGAGCAGACCAGTCTGCCGCGGGCCGGTGCCGCGCCAGGATTTCCGTTGGCGGCGCGCGGGCAAGGACGTCAGGTAATGACTCGTCACATCGTGGTCGGGCGCGGATCCACCATGGGCGCGGGCGAGGCTGTGATCTCCGATGCCGTCCGCTGCGGAGAACTGCTCTTCCTGTCCGGGCGCGCCGCTGTGGATCCCGCCACGCTGGCGGTCATCGACGGCGGCTTCGCTGCGCAGGCGCAGCGTGTCCTCGCCGACATCGACGCGGTGCTCGAGGCCGGCGGCGTGTCGCGCTCTCAGGTCCTGCGCGTCGAGTGCTACCTCGCGAGCGCAGCCGATTTCGCGGCCTGGAACGCCATCTGGAGCGAGTATTTCGCGCCGCCGCGGCCCGCGCGGACGACGGTCGTCTGCGAGTTCGCGGTGCCGGGCATCCTGATCGAGCTTCAGGTGACTGCCGGCATCGGGGGCGCCGAGGCGTGAGCGGCCGCGTCGTCGTCGTCGGTGGCGGGATCGCGGGGCTGTGCTGCGCCTATTACCTGCGCCGGCGCGACTTCGACGTGACCATCGTCGAGAGCAACCGCGTCGGCTCGGGCGCTTCCTTCGCCAACGGCGGCTGGCTGTGCCCGGCGCAGGCGGGACCGCTGCCCGCGCCGGGTCTCACGCTGTACGGCATGCGGGCGCTCTTCGACCGCGACTCCGCCCTCTACTTCAAGCCGGGCGAGTGGAGCCGGCTGACCCCCTGGATCCTCCGCTTCTGGACGTACTGCAACGAGCGCGACTTCGCGCAGGGAACCGGCGCGATCGCCCAGCTCGGGCACGACGTGTTCGACCTGATCGACGAGATGCAGGCGAGCGGCGTGGAGTTCGAGCTGCACAAGCAGGGCATGGTCTATGCCGCGCGCAGTGCGGACGACGCTCGCGCCGAGTTGCGCAGCCTCGCACCGATGCGCGACTACGGCTACGACCTCCCCGACGACCTGATCACGGGCGCGGAGCTGCACGAGCTCGAGCCGGCGCTCTCTCCTGCCGTGACGGCGGGCTTCCTGGTGCATCAGCACTGGCACGTGAAGCCCGACACGCTCACGACGGGGCTGGCCGCGGCCCTGCGCCGCGACGGCGTGGACATCCAGGAGGGCGCCGAGGTGTTCGAGCTGGTGCGCCAGGGGCCGCGCCTGACGCACGTCCGCACGGCCGCCGGCGACCTCGAGGCGGACGCCGTCGTGCTCGCGGCGGGCGCGTGGACGACGCCGCTCGCGCACTCGATCGGCGTCTCCATTCCGATGGAGGCCGGCAAGGGCTACAGCTTCTCGATCCGGCCGACCGTGATGCCGTCGCACGCCATCCTGCTCTCGGACGTGCACGTCGGCGTCACGCCCTACGGCGACCGCGTCCGCATCGGCGGGACGATGGAGTTCAGCGGCATCAACAGCCGCCTCGACCGCCGCCGGATCGACGCGATCGTCGCGGGCGCGAGGGAGACCCTGATGCCCTGGCAGACGCCCGCCATCGAGGACGAGTGGGCGGGCATGCGGCCCATCACGGCTGACGGACTGCCGATCCTCGATCGCGCCGGGCCCTTCGAGAACACCTACATCGCGACCGGCTACGCCATGCAGGGCGTCACGCTGGCGCCGACGGCGGGCCAGGCGCTCGCCGAGATGGTCGCGACCGGGCGGCGGCCGCGGATCCTGGAGCCGTTCCGGCTCGATCGCTTCGGACGGATCCGGCTGCCCATCGCCGCGCGGCTCCGGAAGCGGAGCTCTGAGCCCGTGGGAGCCGCGTGACGAAGCTCCGGGTTGCGATCATCGGGAGCGGCAACATCGGCACCGACCTGATGATGAAGATCGCGCGCAGCTCCTCCCTGGAGCTGGTGGGGATGGCCGGCATCGACCCGGAGTCGGACGGGCTGCGCAAGGCGCGCGAGCGCGGCGTCACCGTCTCCGAGGGCGGCCTCGCCGGGCTGCTCGAGCTGGTCGAGGACATCGACCTCGCCTTCGATGCCACCTCGGCCGCTGCGCACGCCGAGCACGCGCGGCTGCTGGCCGCCCGCGCGATCCGCAGCGTCGACCTGACGCCCGCGGCCATGGGCCCGGCCGTGGTGCCGCCCGTGAACCTCTACGAGCACCGCGGCGCGGGCGAGATCAACCTGATCACCTGCGGCGCGCAGGCCACGATCCCGATCGTGGCGGCGGTCAGCGCGGTCGCCGACGTCGTCTATGCCGAGACCGTCTCAACGGTCTCGTCGCGCTCGGCCGGGCCGGGCACGCGGCAGAACATCGATGAGTTCACGACGTCGACCGCCCGCGGGCTGGAGACGGTCGGGGGAGCCCGCACGGCCAAGGCGATCATCATCCTGAACCCGGCCGACCCGCCCGTGATGATGCGCAACACGATCTACCTCGAGATCGCAGACCCCGACCGCGAGGCCATCGAGGGCGCCATTGCCGCTGCGGTCGCAGGCGTGGCCGAGTACGTGCCCGGGTACCGCCTGACCGCGACTCCGCTGATCGCCGACGGCGTCGTCACCGTGATGCTCGAGGTCGAGGGCGCGGGCGACAACCTGCCCGCCTTCGCCGGCAACCTCGACATCATGACCTCGGCCGCCGTTCGCGTCGCCGAGCTCTACGCCGGGGTCGCGGCATGACGGCGGCGCCGGCCATCCGCATCGTCGACACGACGCTGCGCGACGGCTCGCACGCGATTGCGCACCGCTACCGCGTCGACCAGGTCGAGACTGTTGCACGTGCGCTGGATCGGGCGGGCGTGTGGGCGATCGCGGTCGGCCACGGCGATGGCCTGGGCGCGAGCTCGATCCAGTACGGGCGCCCCCTGCACTCCGACGCCGAGCTCCTCGCGGCGGCGGCCGGTGCCGCCGAGCACGCGCAGATCGCGATCGCGATCCTCCCCGGCGTCGGCACCAAGGCCGACCTCGAGAGCGCCCATGCCGCCGGCGCGACGGTGGCGCGCGTCTCGACCGTCTGCACCGAGGCCGACATCGGCGTGCAGCATCTCGGTCTCGCCCGCGAGCTCGGCATGATCGCGCACAGCCATCTCAACACCGCGCACCTGCTCGATCCCGCGGGCATGGCGGAGCAATCGCGCATCGTCGCCGGCGCCGGCAGCCAGGGCGTCTTCATCGTCGACTCGGCGGGCGCCTTTCTGCCGGACGACGTCCGCCGCCGCATCGCCGCGATGCGCGAGGCCCTCCCGGACGACGTCGCCGTCGGCATTCACGAGCACAACAACCTCTCGCTCGCAGTCGCGAACTCGGCGGCGGCGATCAGCGAGGGCGCAACGCTCGTCGACACGTCGCTTGCCGGCCTCGGCGCCGGAGCCGGCAATTGCCAGACGGAGGCGCTCGTCGCCGTGCTCGAGCGCATGGGCATCGCGACCGGCATCGACCTCTGGGCGTTGCAGGACGTCGCCGACGAGGTCGTGCGCGGCGAGATCATGCAGCGGCCGATCGAGATCGATCGCCTGACGGCCACCATGGGCTACGCGGCCGTGCCCGCCAGTTATCTCCTGCACGCCATCCGCGCGGGCGAGCGTTTCGGCCTCGACCCGCGCGAGCTGATCGTCGAGCTCGGCAAGCGCAGGGTCGTCGTCGGCCAGGAGGACGCGATCATCGGGATCGCTGCCGAGCTGGCGGCGGCCGCGGGACGCCCTGCGTGATCACGGTCGTCCTCGACGACGACCCCACAGGCACGCAGGCGATGAGCGATGTCTCCGTCGTGCTCGACTGGTCGGACGCCGAGGTCTGGAAGTGCGTGGAGCCGCGCGACTGCGCGGTGCACGCCCTCACGAACTCGCGTGCGCACGGGGCGGTCGAGGCCGGGCAGCTCGTTGCCTCCGCCGCTGCTGCCGCCCGCGCGCAGCATCCCGGTGCTCGCCTCGTGTTGCGGGGTGACAGCACGCTGCGCGCGCACCTGTGGGAGGAATACGACGCCCTGCGCGCGGTCGTCGCCCCGCGGGGCCGGGCAGTGCCGCTCCTGCTCGTCCCGGCGCTGCCGGCGGCCGGGCGGGTCACGATCGACGGTGTCCACCTGCTCGAGCGCGACGGCGAGCGGATACGGCTCGACCGCACCGAATACGCCCGCGACGGCGCGCTCGCCTATTCCGACAGCACGCTCAGCCGCTGGGCGGAGGAGCGCAGCGGCGGGCGCTTCTCGGCTTCCGACGCCGTTGCCGTTCCGCTGGAACGCGTGCGCGGGCGCGCCGGCAGCGCGGAGCTTGCGGCGGCGATCGGCGTCGCAGCCGAGACTGGCCGGCCGGCGGTCGTGATCCCCGACGCCGAGAGCGATGACGACCTGCGCACGATCGCCCGTGGGCTCCGCGCCGCCGAGCGCGCGGGCACCGCGGTGATCGTGCGATGCTCTCCCGCATTCGTGGTCGCGCTCACCGGGTCGCCTGCTCGCACGGCCTCCGCTCCCAGCGGTGACCGGGGCGTTCTGGTCGTGTGCGGCTCGTTCGTCCCGGCTTCGACGGCCCAGCTGGAACGGCTCGCCCGGCATCACCCGGAGGCGAGC
>JALYLC010000188.1 GCA_030774435.1 Actinomycetota bacterium | reverse complement strand
GTCCCAGAGGTCGTTGAGCGTGATGTGCACGCCCTGGGCCTTGCCATACAGGACGGCGAGGCCACCGCCTCCGGTGATGTGAAGGTTCGCGTCCGGCACGCCGACGGCGATGTCGTTGTAGCCATCCCCGTTCAGATCGGGCAGTGCGACCAGTGCCATGCCAGTGTGCGAGCCCTGCTGAAAGCCGTCGTAGCGACTGCCGATGGGAGAGGGCGCAGCCGGGTCGGCCGGGGCGTTCGTCAGGGCGCCGCTCGGGTACAGGGCAGCGGTGGAGACGTCCCGCGGGTTTCTGGAACCGAAGAAGACGTAGACCGCGCCCCCGCCGTTGATCGGCGGACTGGCCATGGGCGCGCCGATCGCGATGTCGTTCAAGCCGTCGCCGTTGACGTCGTCGCCCACGACCGAGAAGCCGAGCATCTCTCCGGGGCGTCCGGTGATGCGGAAGGAGGCCGCCGTCAGGTCAAGCGCCGTGGGCGCCTGCGGCAACTCACCCGCGTGCCCTAGGAAGACGTAGACGATTCCGGCATCCGCGCTGCCGGCGACGTCCGCCGAGGGCAGGCCGACTGCGTAGTCGCCGATGCCGTCGCCGTTGACGTCACCCAGTTCCGCGACCGTCGTGCGCGAGCCGTTGCCGTTCGTGACGCCGTAGACCGGCAACGTGCTCGTCGGCAGCGCGCCGACGCCGACGCTGCTCGAAAACACGCCGAAGGCGACGATCGCCGTCGCCAGTGCCACCGCCGTGCGGGGCTGTCGTAGCAAGCTCCCGCGCACCATCCGTCGCCCTGCCGCCATTGCGTCCGGTCCCAGCCCGTTCCGTCGGAGTGTCGAGATCTCCCACGGATTGTGCGAACGGGCTCGGACGGTGTCCGGCGCGGGTGCGCTGGATCTGGCGCTGCCGGCCGACGCCCGCCCGCAGCCGATCCCGAGCCGGGTGACGTTTAGCGCCGCTGCTGCCGGGGACGGCCGGGAGCGCGGTCGTCGAGGTGAGCCGCGCCCAACCGGGAGGACGGATTCATGTTTCGTCGAGGACGCACGGCCGCGGTCGGGGCGGCACTCGCAGGTCTCGGACTGCTCGTCGCGGGGGCGGTGGTCGCCGGCACGCGCTCCAGCGACGCCACCGCGCTCCAACGCACGCGGCAGCCGGCCAGCCAGGGCATCGAGCGCAAGGTCGACGACCTGCTCAAGAAGATGACGGTCGACGAGAAGCTGCAGCAGGTGCAGCTGCTCTCGGATGGCCAGATCACCGACGCAGATGCCAAGGCCGGCGTCGGCTCGGTCTTCAGCCTGACGGATCCCGCGAAGATCGACCACTTCCAGCACGTCGCCGTGGAGCAATCGCGCCTGCACATCCCGATCCTGTTCGCCTACGACACGATCCACGGCTATCGCACCATCTTCCCGATCCCGCTCGGCGCCGCCAGCAGCTTCGACCCGTCCGTGGCCACGGCCGACGACACGGTCGCGGCTCGCGAGACCGCGACCGTCGGGATCAAGCAGATCTACAGCCCGATGTTCGACGTCTCGCACGAGCCGCGCTGGGGTCGGATCTCCGAGGCCGCCGGTGAGGATCCGTACCTCGGGTCGGTCTTCGCGGCCGCGCGGGTCAAGGCGGCCCAGGGCGCCGATTATTCGGCGCCCGACAAGGTGGTTGCCAGCGTCAAGCACTTCGCCGCCTACGGCCAGCCCGAGGGCGGGCGCGAGTACAACACGACCGACATGTCGGAGGCGCGGCTGCACAATCTCTACCTGCCGCCTTTCAAAGCCGCGATCGATGCGGGCGCGGACACCGCGATGTGCTCCTTCAACGCCATCAACGGCGTCCCGGGCTGCGCCAACCACGAGCTCGAGACGGACGTCCTCAAGGGCGAGTGGGGCTTCGACGGCTTCATCGAGAGCGACTACACCGCAGTCGCCGAGCTGCGCGCATGCCCGCCCAAGACGCCCGACAGCGGTCCGTGCGGCCACGGCGTGGCCGCCGATGGTCCGGCCGCCGCCGCCGCTGCTCTGAACGCGGGCACGGACTCCGAGATGGTGAGCACGAACATCCGCGACTACGGCAAGCAGCTGCTCGCGCAGCACCGCATCTCCATGGCCCGGCTCGACGACGCCGTGCGCCGGATCCTGCGCGTGAAGTTCCGCGCGGGGCTGTTCGAGCATCCCTACGTCGATCAGACGGCAGCCACGGCTCCGACCAGCTTCCTCACGCCAGACGACCGCGCCGCTGCTCGCGCGGCCGCCGGCAAGTCCATGGTGCTGCTCAAGAACGACAACGCCACGCTGCCGCTCGATCCTGCCAAGTCGGTCGTCGTGATCGGCCCGCTGGGCGACGACAAGCACGACATGCTGGGACCGTGGTGGGGGCAGGGCAAGGACGAGGACGCCGTCTCGGTGCTCGCCGGCATCACGGCGCAGGACCCGAACACGACGTTCTCTCAGGGCTGCACGATCCTCGACAAGGACCCGCCGGACAACACGCCGGCGGACGTGTGCGGCTCCGACGCAGGTTTCGCGGCCGCGGTGGCCGCGGCCAACTCGGCCGATCAGGTCGTGCTCGCGCTCGGCGAGAGCCGCGGCCAGAGCGGCGAGGCCGCGGCGCGCAGCGAGATCGGCCTCCCGGGCAAGCAGCAGGAGCTGATCGACGCGATCAAGGCGACCGGCAAGCCGTTCGTCGTCGTGCTGTTCAACGGTCGCCCGCTGACTCTGACGGACGTCGCGGCGTCCTCGCCTGCGATCCTCGAAGCCTGGTTCCCGGGCGTCGAGGCCGGCAACGCGGTGGCCGACGTCCTGTTCGGCAAGGTCAACCCCGGCGGCAAGCTCCCGGTGTCCTTCCCGCGCAGTCTCGGGCAGATCCCGATCTACTACGACCACGAACCCACCGGGCGCCCGTGCGACGTGACGTTCAAGTGGAACTCGCGCTACCGCGACCTCGCCTCCTGCGACCCGCTCTACGCCTTCGGGTACGGACTGAGCTACACGACCTTCTCGGTCACGAACCTGCAGCTCAGCGCCCAGAGCGTGCCGAAGAATGGCAAGGTCACGGCCTCGGTCGAAGTGACCAACACGGGTGCTCGCGCCGGCGACGACGTCGTGCAGCTCTACATCCACGACCCCGTGGCGAGCATCTCGCAGCCGGTGCGCCGCCTGCGCGGCTTCCAGCGAGTGACGCTGGAGCCGGGCGCTGTGCAGACGGTCAGCTTCACGCTCGACAAGGGCGACTTCGGCTTCTACGACAACCGCGGGAAGTTCGTGGTCGAACAGGGGGAGATCGACGTCTTCGCCGGAGACAGCTCGGCCGCGAGCCTGGAACAGTCGTTCAACGTGACCGGCTGAGCTAAGGGCACGCCATGCGGGCACCGTGCACCTCGATCAGGCGTACCGTGTCCGCATGGCAGCCCACCCGCCAGAGATCGGCGATCAGGTGCGCGCCGAGGCCGAGCAGCACATCGCCGATCATGTGCTCGGCGAGGCGGACAGGATCGCCCGGCTCTCGCGCATCCGGGAGTTCGTGCTCGGAGCACAGGACGGCCTGCTCGTACCGCTCGGGGTCGTCACCGGCATGGCCGCCGCGCACCCGGCACGGTCGCTGATCATCGTCGCCGGCCTGGCCGAGGCGGTTGCGGGCGCGATCTCGATGGGCGGCGGCTCCTATCTCGCGAGCGAGGCCGAGGAGCAGCTCTACGCGTCGGAGATCGCGTCCGAGGGCCAGGAGATCGCCGAGTTCCCCGAGCGCGAGACCGCCGAGCTCGCCCTCATCCTGGAGCGCGAAGGCCTCGAGCGCGAGCGGGCCGAGAGCGTCGCGCTCGGGCTCGCGTCCAACCCGAACGTCTTCCTGCGCACGAAGGTCCAGAAGGAGCTCGGGCTCTCGCCCGACTCGGGTGGCGCGGCCTTCGGCGACGCGATCGCCGTCGGGGTCACGTACCTCGTCTCCGCGATCGTGCCACTCTGGCCCTATTTCATCTTCCGTCTGCACCTGGCGCTCGCGGTCAGCCTGGTCTGCACGCTGCTCGCGCTCTTCCTCGTGGGCGTGGCGAAGGGACGCGTCACCCGGCTGTCGCTCCTGCGGGCAGGCATTCAGGTGGCGGTCATCGGCTCGGCCAGCGCCGGAGTCGGCTTCGCCATCGGGCACGTCGTCTCGACGATCGCGGGCTAGCGGGCTCGCGTGAGCACGGCTCCGCCGATCCTGCTCGACGTCATCCTGCGGGACGGCCAGACACTCCGCCTGCGCGCACCGGTGGCCGCCGACCGCGGCGCCCTGGTCGCCTTTCTCGAGGATCTCTCGCCTGAGAGCAGGCAGATGCGCTTTCACGGCACCCTGCGGCCCGCGGCGCGCCTGATCGAGGGCGACCTGGATCCCGACTGGAACGAGCACGGCGCCCTGATCGGAACGCTCGTGCAGGAGGGGCGGGAGCACGTCGTCGCGCTCGCGAGCTACGCGCGGCTGCGCGATCCGGCGGCGGCCGAGGTGGCCTTCGCCGTGGCCAACCGGCTCCAGGGGCTCGGCGTCGGAACGCGGCTGCTCGAGCAGCTCGCGCGACGCGCCTCGGCTGCCGGCATCGAGCGGCTGATCTTCGAGATCCTCACGCGCAACGCGGGCATGCTCGCGGTCGTGGCCGACGCCGGCTTTGCCGTCACGCAACGCCGCCGGGGAGGCGTGATCGAGGCGACGATGTCGATCGAGCCGACCGGCGAATCGCTCGCGCGCCGCGACGAGCGCGACCACGTGGCCGTGGCGGCATCGCTGCGGCACTTCCTCGAGCCCTCGAGCCTGGCCGTGATCGGGGCATCGTCGCGGCGCGGGACGATCGGGGGAGAGCTCTTCCGCAACGTGGTCGCGGCCGGGTTCCGGGGTCCGGCACACCCCGTCAACCGGAGCGGCGAGGAGGTCGCCGGCGTGCCGGCCGTCGCCAGCGTGCGCGCCATCGACGGAGCGGTCGACCTCGCCGTCATCTGCGTCCCGGCGGACGCTGTGCTCGCTGCGGCTGAGGACGCACTCGAGGGCGGCGTGCGCGCGCTTTGCGTGATCTCGGCCGGCTTTGCCGAGGTGGGTGCCGAGGGGGCTGCCAGGCAGCAGCAATTGCTCGCCCTGGTGCGGTCGTACGGCGGGCGGATGATCGGGCCGAACTGCCTGGGGGTGGCCTCGACGCCGGCGCTGCTGAACGCCACGGTCGCCGCGAGCGCGTTGCCGCCGGGCGGCGTCGGATTCGCTTCCCAGAGCGGGGCACTCGGGCTCGCGGCCGTCGAGCAGGCGCGTGGGCGCGGGCTGGGGCTCTCGTCCTTCGTCTCGCTCGGCAACAAGGCGGACGTCTCGTCCAACGACCTGCTGGAGTACTGGGAGGACGACGACGGCACCAATGTGGTCGCGCTCTACCTGGAGAGCTTCGGCAACCCCGAGCGCTTCAGCCGCATCGCCCGGCGCGTCGCGCGCCGCAAGCCGGTGCTCGCACTCAAGGGCGGGATCAGCGCCGCCGGCGCGCGCGCCGCCGCCTCTCACACCGCCGCGCTCGCGAGCTCCGAGGCGGCTGTCGAGGCGCTCTTCTACCAGGCCGGGGTTCAGCGCATGCGCACGCTGTCGGAGCTGCTCGACGCCGCGGCCCTTCTCTCCTCCCAGCCGCTACCGGCCGGGCCGAGCGTGGCCGTGCTCACGAACGCCGGCGGCCTCGGCATCCTGTGCGCCGACGCTTGCGAGGCCGAGGGCCTGCAGCTTCCCGAGCCCGCGCCCGAGACGCGGGAGCGCCTCGCCGCCGTGGCGCCGGCGGAGGCCAGCTTCCGCAACCCCATCGACCTGCTCGGCTCTGCCACCGGCACCACGTTTGCCGCTGCGCTGGGCCCGCTCCTCGAGGACCCCGAGGTCGATTCGATCTGCGTGCTCTTCGTCCGGCCGGCGATCGCGCGCACCGAGGACGTTGCGCAGGCGGTCGACGCCGCGCTCACCGCGGCCGGCGACCACGGCAAGACCGTGACCGGCGTCTTCCTGAGTGCCGAGCCGCTCGCCGGGGCAACGGCGCCGCCGGGCCTTGCGACGTTCGCCTCGCCGGAGGCGGCCGCCCGCGCGCTCGGGGTCGGCG
>JALYLC010000187.1 GCA_030774435.1 Actinomycetota bacterium | reverse complement strand
GCATCGGCTTCGAGAGCACCGAGGACGTGGGCAGCACATTCTGGTTCGAGCTGCCCAGTGCGCTCGGCGCGCGTGCCGCAAGCGAGCACGAGCCGTTCGCGCCGCCGCGCGCGGCGTAGACGCTTAGTGCGAGACGGCGGCCGCGCCCTTCTCGGGCACGACCGTGTCCTTGTGGAAGCGCTCCAGGGCGAACGGCTCGATCAGGGCCGGCGTCTTGCCGGTCGCGATCAGCTCGGCCATGGTCACGCCGCAGATGGGAGAGGCCTTGAAGCCCCAGGTGCCCCAGCCGGCGTCGACCAGGAAGCCCTCGACGTCGGTCAGGCCCATGACCGGGCTGTAGTCGGGCGTCATGTCGCAGTAGCCCGTCCACTGCCGTAGGATCTTGAGGCGCGCCAGGAACGGCATCAACTCGAGCGCGTTGTGCGCTCCGTGCTCCAGGAACGTGAACGTCGAGCGCGTGTTGTACGTCGTGTACGGCTCGATCTCCGCGCCGATCAGGAACTCGCCGCGGTCGGTCTGCGAGATATACACGTGCAGGCCGGCCGAGACGATGATCTTCGAGAGCAGCGGCTTCACGGGCTCGGTCACGAAGGCCTGCAGCGGGTGGTTGGTGAGCGGCATCTCGATGCCGGCCATGTCGGTGATCATCGAGGTCCAGCCGGCCACGGCCGACATCACGGTGCCGGCGGCGATGGGGCCGCGGTTGGTCTCGACCCCGACGCAGCGGCCGTTCTCGATCTTGAGGCCCGTGACCTCCACGCCCTGATGGATGTGCACGCCGCCGGCGTCGGCCTTGCGCGCGTAGCCCCAGACGACGGCGTCGTGGCGGATCACGGCGCCGGGCGGGTGGTAGAGCGCGCCCTGGATCGGGTAGGCCACGTCGCGCGACATGTTGAGCTGCGGGCAGAGGCGCCCGACCTCGTCGGGCTCGACCCAGCGCGAGTCGACGCCCATCAACTGGTTGGCCTCGGCCCGCTCGCGCTGCACGGCGACCGAGCGCTCCGAGTGCGCGAGCGTGAGGTGGCCGTGCTTCGAGATCAGCAGGTTGAAGTCGAGCTCCTGCGAGAGCTGCTGGTAGATCTTGAGGCTCTCGCCATAGAAGGCGATGCCCTCGGGCGTCTTGTAGTTCGCGCGCAGGATCGTCGTGTTGCGGCCCGAGCCGCCGGCGCCGATGTAGTTCATCTCCAGCACCGCGACGTTCGTGATGCCGCGCTTGGTCAGCTCGTAGGCCGTCGCGAGGCCATGCGCGCCGCCGCCGATGATCACGACGTCGTAAGAAGACGCGAGATCGCGCTCGCGCCAGAACGGCTTGAAGGAAAAGAGGCCGCTCACGCTGCGCCCCGCCCTGCCAGGTCGTGCGCGACGTGCTCGAGCCGGCCGCCGACGAACCAGGCGACATCGCTCGTCACGATCACCTCGAGCCGATCCTGGCTGCGGAAGATACGCGACGGGACGCCGGCGAAGTTGCCCTGGACGAACCCGTCGGTCTGCGGGATGCGGATGCTCGAGAGCCGCGCGAACAGCTCCTCGCGCTCCTCGCCCGAGAGCGTGAAGAGCGCGTAGCCGTCCGTGTGATCGACGACGGCTGCACGATTGCCGTGGCCCGAGAGCTGCTTGCCGAGCGCCTCGACGAGCTCCCCGGCGCGGCCGGGCTCGCTGACCCACAGCACTTCGTCGCCGGCCACGCGGCCCGCCCGCACGCGGGGCGGCGGCGTGAGCTTGTCCAGTGCCTCGGGCGGCCCGAAGGCGCGGGCCTTCGCGGCCGCCGTGATCTCCCACTGCTCAGGCACGGAGCTTCGTCCCCTCGGGGTCGTAGAACGCACCCTTGACGACGCTCGCGCTCATGTTGTCCTTGCCGATCAGGAGGCGCCGGCCCTCGTCCGCGAACTCGGGCTTCACCCAGGCGAGGCCGATCGGATACCCGAGCGACCAGGAGTACCACGAGCTGGTCACGCGGCCCACGAGCTTGCCGTCGACCTTGACCGCCGCGCCCTCCCAAGGCGCCTTGCGCGAGCCGCTGTCTCCGCGGTAGGCGATCAGCTTCTCGGTCGGCGTCTCCTGCTTGCGCACGAGCGCGCGCTTGCCGACGAACCAGTCCTTCTCGAGCTTGACGGCCCAGCCCATGTCGACCCGCCACGGCGTCGTCTCGAAGTCGGTGTCCTGCGAGACGATGATGTGGCCCTTCTCGAGGCGCAGCAGCCGCTGGGCCTGGATGCCGAAGGGCTTGACGCCGTGCGCCTCGCCCGCTGCGAGCAGCGCCGCCCACAGCTCCTCGGAGCGCGACGCTGCGTGATGCAGCTCCCAGCCGACCTCGCCCACGAAGCCCAGCCGGATCGCGAGGCAGGGGATCCCGGCCACCGTGATGGGGCGCTGGCGCAGGTAGGGGAAGCCCTCCTTCGAGATGTCGTCCTCGGTCAGCGTCGCGAGCACCTCGCGCGCCTTGGGCCCGGCGATGTTGATCGCGCCCAGCGCCGAGGTCTGGTTGACGATGTGCACGGTCATGTCCCAGGTGTCGCGCCAGTCGATCATCAGCGCCTCGGCCTCCTCGGCGCCCGAGGTCGTGACCGTGAGGTAGAACGTCTCGTCGTCGATGCGGCAGATCGTGCCGTCGTCGTGGATCACGCCGTGCTCGTCGAGCAGCAGGCCGTAGCGCAGCCGGCCGGGCTGGATGTCGCCCACGTGGTTCGGGTAGAGGCGCTCCAGGAACGCCACGACGTCGGGCCCGGAGACGCGGAACTTGCCGAGCGTGCCGACGTCGATGATGCCGACGCCCTCGCGCACCGCGCGGTACTCCTGCTCGATCGAGCCGTAGTTGTCGACGCGCTTCCACTGGCCGGCCCACAGGAAGGACGCGCCCAGCCCGAGGTGCACGTCGTGCAGCGCCGTGCGCCGCTCGAGGTGCGCGTACGCGCCGGCGGTGACCTCGTCGAGCATCACCACGCGCGCCGGCGGGCGAGCGGTCGTCGTCGCGGAGATGCGCGGCTCGGCGCCGGGCGAGAGGCGCTCGGCGAGCGTGCGCATCTGCCCGTGGCACATGCGGCCCTGGCAGGGGCCCATGGTGATCGTCGTGTAGCGCTTGAGCAGCTCCGTCGAGGAGAAGCCCTCGGTCACGGCGTTGCGGACGTCTTGCACGGAGACGTCCTCGCAGATGCAGACGTAGCCGTCGCCGCCGCAGCGCCGGGCCTTCAGCCCGAGCTCCGGGAGCTCGGCGCCCTCGCCGCGGGCGGCGCGCGCGCCGACCTCGCGGGCATGAGCGACGGACTCGGCGACGGGTGCGGGCGCGAGCAGGTCGCCGGCCGCGTGAACCGGCATCGCCGTGCCCTGGCGCAGCAGGTTCTCCTGCGGCGTGAGGCTGCCCGAGAGGCAGAGGAGGTCGCAGGCGATCTTCTCGGTGCCGCCGGTGTAGCGGACGCCCACGGCCTTGACGCGCTGCTTGCCGTGCACCTGGACGATCTCGCCGACGATGGGGCGGACGCCGGCCGGCAGCTCGGGGCCGCTGGCCGCGCCGTCGGGGATGACCACTGCGGCGACCTCCGTGCCGACCGCCTGCAGCGCCGCGATGTGCTCGGGGACCTCGTGCGTCCCGCCCAGGATCACGGCCACGTCGCCGGGCTTGATCGCGTGCTGCGTCGCCAGGCGCACCGCGCCGCGCGTGAGCATCACGCCGGGCACGTCGTTGCCGCGGAAGACCTCCATCGACTCGAACGCGCCGGTCGCGACGACGATCGCCTTCGGCTGCGTCATCACGAGCAGGTCGGGGCCGATCAGCGGCACCTCGGGCCCCTCGTAGAGCCCGAACGCGCGGTGCTCGCGCAGCAGCACGATGCTCTCGTTCACCTCGACCTGCGCGAGCAGCTCGCGCACGGCGTCGAGCGTCGCGCCGGCGCCGAGGCGGCTGCCGGGATGCTCGCCCTCGTCGGCCACGATCACCGATGCTCCGGCTTCGGCGGCGCCCAGGGCCGCAGCCAGTCCGGCCGGCCCGCCGCCGAGGACGACCACGTCGGGATGCCGGTAGACGCGCTCGAGGTGCCGGGGCCGGTCGTCCTTGTCGACCCGGCCGAGCCCGGCCACCTTGCGGATCATCGGCTCGACCCGGGGCCACAGCCAGCGCGGCTTGATCAGTGTCTTGTAGTAGAAGCCGACCGGCAGGAACTTGTGCGCCAGCTTCATGTCGTTCATCGCGAGCGGATCGCGCTCGAGCGAGAACATCACGTTCTGGGGCTCGACCCTCATGCCGTCTGCGGCCGGGCGCGTGCAGCAGCGCACGCCCGTCTCGCCGTCGACCTGCACGAGGCAGTTCGGGCAGTCGCCGCTCATGCACAGGAACCCGCGGCGTCGGTGGTACTTGAACGAGCGCGAGACGGTGTCGACGCCCGCACGGTAGAGCGCGGAGCCGATCGTGTCGCCGGGGTGGATCGGGATCTCGCGGCCGTCGAAGCCGAAGGACTCGGAGGTCAGGCTCGCCCTAGCCACCGTGCACCTGGTTGGTCACGGTGTTGCGCGTGATCGTCAGCCAGCGCCGGCAGCCGTCGCGATGGAACCAGCGCTCGGTCTGGTCGCCCGCCACGTTGCGGCGCATCCACAGTCTCTTGATCTCGTCGAGCTCGCTCGAGGACGGATCCTCGACGGGCCTCGTCTCGCCGCCGTAGCGGAAATCGGTCGACGGGCGCGGCCCGCAATTGGGGCAGTCGATGAGAAAGCTCACCGGCGGCTCCGCGGGCAGACGGGGGAGGCGATCGGGAGCATTCCGAGAGTGTGCCGCCTGCACATGACGGCGTCCAGCGGGAGCGCGCTCGACGGCATCGCAGCGCGGGGATATCTGTGGAAGGTGCACATAGAACGGCGCCGCAGCTGTGAAATTTCAGTCGCTGGAGCCGGGGATCCAGCCGGTGCCGGCGAGCGGGACGCGCGCCATGGCGGCGGCTTCGACGGTCAGCGCGACGAGGTCCTCCGGCTCGAGATTGTGCACGTGCGACTTGCCGCACGCGCGCGCAAGCGTCTGGCACTCGAGCGTCATGCAGCGCAGGTAGTTGGCAAGGCGACGGCCGCCGAGCTCGGGATCGAAGCGCGCGGCCAGCTCGGGCTCCTGGGTGGAGATGCCCGCCGGGTCGCGACCGGCCTGCCAGTCGTCGTAGTAGCCGGCCGAGCTGCCGATCCGCTCGTACTCGGGTTCCAGCTCGGGCGCGTTGTCGCCCAGCGCGATCAGGGCAGCGACGCCGATCGACACCGCGTCGGCGCCGAGCGCGAGGGCCTTGGCCACGTCGGCGCCCGAGCGGATGCCGCCCGACACGATCAGCTGGACCTTGCGGTGCATGTCGAGCTCCCGCAGCGCCTCGACCGCGAGCCGCACGGCCGGGAGGGTGGGGATGCCGACGTGCTCGATGAACACGTCCTGGGTGGCGGCCGTGCCGCCCTGCATGCCGTCCACGACCACCACGTCGGCGCCCGCCTTGACCGCCAGCGCGACGTCGTAGTAGGTCCGGGTGGCCCCGACCTTGACGAAGATCGGCTTCCGCCAGTCGGTCAGCTCGCGCAGCTCGCCGATCTTGATCTCGAGGTCGTCGGGCCCGTTCCAGTCGGGGTGGCGGCAGGCACTGCGCTGGTCGATGCCCTTCGGCAGCGTGCGCATCTCGGCCACGCGGTCGGAGATCTTGTGGCCGAGCAGCATGCCGCCGCCGCCCGGCTTGGCGCCCTGGCCGACGACGATCTCGATGGCGTCGGCGCGGCGCAGGTCGTCCGGGTTCATGCCGTAGCGCGACGGCAGCAGCTGGTAGACGAGCATGTCCGAGTGGCCGCGCTCCTCCGGCGTCATGCCGCCGTCGCCGGTCGTGGTCGACGTACCGACCTCGCTCGCCCCGCGGCCGAGCGCCTCCTTGGCCGGCGCCGAGAGCGCGCCGAAGCTCATGCCCGCGATCGTGATCGGGATCTTCAGCTCGAGCGGCTTCTCGGCATGGCGCGCGCCCAGCGTGACCGTCGTGTCGCAGCGCTCGCGGTAGCCCTCGAGCGGATAGCGCGACATGCTGGCGCCCAGGAAAAGGAGGTCGTCGAAGTGGGGGAGGCGCCGCTTGGCGCCGAAGCCGCGGATGTCGTAGATGCCCTCGCGCGCGGCGCGCTGGATCTCTGCGATGACGTTGCGGTCGTACAGGTACGACTCGCGCAGCCCCGGATGCCAGCCCGCTCCCGGCGGCGTCCAGCCTGCCTTGAGCGCCTTCTCCTCCCAGGCCATCAGTACACCCCGGCGTTGTCGATCTTGAACGTGTAGAGCTGGCGCGCCGAGCCGTAGCGGCGGAACTGCGCGGGCTCGGCCTCGTCGATCCCCGCTCGCTCCAGGAGATCGCGCACCTGTGCGAGGTGCTCGTCGCGCATCTCTTTCTCGACGCAGTCGGCGCCCAGGCCCGCGACCGAGCCGCGCACGTAGATGCGAGCCTCGTAGAGCGAGTCGCCCAGCGCCTCGCCGGCGTCGCCGCACACGACGAGGGCACCCGCCTGCGCCATGAACATCGAGTTGCCCCCCACCGACCCGCGCACGACGATCTCGCCGCCCTTGAGCGAGATGCCGCAGCGCAGCGAGGTGTCGCCGTGCACCACGATCAGCCCGCCGTGCGCGGTGGCGCCGCAGTACTGGCTCGCGCTGCCGTCGACGACGACGCGCCCGCTCATCATGTTCTCGGCCAGCCCCGAGCCCGCGTTGCCGTGCACGCGCACGGTGGCGAGCTTGTTCATGCCCGCGCAGTAGTAGCCCACGTGGCCGTCGATATCGACCTCGATCTCGGCGTCGATGCCGCAGGCCACGGCGTGCGCACCGCTCGGATTGGCAACGCGCACCTGCGCGCCACTCGTGCCCGCGAGATCGTGCAGGTGCTGATTGAGCGCGCGCAGCGCGGTCTCGGCGAGGTCGAACGTCTCGACCGTCGTGCTCACGCCACGCGCTCCCGCTCGCGCTCCCGCTCCCGCTCCCAGACGTACACGCGCGCGGGCTCGGGCTCCCAGGAGCGGGCCGTGTCGGCCCCGGGCAGCACCGCGATGGCGCGGTACTCCGACGCCATCGCGACCCACTCGTCGGTCTCGGCCATCACGGCCGGCTTGCACGCGATCGGATCGCGCATCACCGCGAAGCCGTCGCGCGTGCCGACCGCGAACGTGTAGAAGCCGTCGAGGTCGTCGAGGCAGCCCTCGAGCGCCTGCTGCAGCGTCGCGCCCTCGCGCAGGCGCCAGGCCAGGTAGCCGGCCGCGACCTCGGTGTCGTTCTCGCTCACGAAGCGGATGCCCTCGCGGCGCAGGTTCTCGCGCAGGCGGTTGTGGTTGGAGAGCGAGCCGTTGTGCACGAGGCAGAGATCCTCACCCGTCGAGAACGGATGCGAGCCCTCGGTCGTGACCTTGCTCTCGGTTGCCATGCGCGTGTGGCCGATCGCGTGTGTCCCGCGCACGTCGCCGAGCGCGAACAGCTCGGCGAAGCGCTCGGGCCGGCCGGTCTCCTTGTAGATCTCGATGACCTCGCCGGCGCTCATCACGCGCAGGTCGGGCCGGTGCTCCTCCGCGCGCGCCTGGGCGTCGGCCGGTGCGCAGGGGAGCGTGAACAGCGCGTGGTTGTGGCGGAGGGCCGGGCCACCCGTAGCTCCGATCTGGTGGCCGAGCGCGGGCCAGTCCTCGTGTGCGAGCGGCGAGCACAGCACGAGCTTGCTGTGACCGTGCGCGACGGGGTCGCGATAGACGGCGACACCGGCCGAATCGGGGCCGCGATCGCTCATCTGCCGCAGCATCGCTGCGAGGTGCTCGCCCAGGCGATCCTCGATCGCAGGCGACTTCGCGAACAGGCCGACGATTCCGCACATGGGCGCGCCTCACCCCTCGGTGGTTGGACTCGGCAACCTATCCGACACGAAGCCCAGCCGCAACCCACAGGAATCCCAGTTTCCTGTGAGGAAACGCAACGCTGGGGTCTGGCCCGCACGTTGCGGGTCTGACCCCAACCGTGCGGACCTGACCCCTGCCGGACCATTCGCTTAGCCATGCACGTTTGGGAGGTTGATCCGCCATTCACCCGGTGCGATCGATCGGTGGCACGCACTCGGACTCGGGTGCTGATTTTCGCGTGCCTAGGGCGATTCGAGGCCGATGCACGGGTCGGTGCCAGGTCCGCACGGTTGGGGTCAGACCCGCAACGTGCGGGGCAGACCCCGACCGTGCACGCGACGTGGCTTAGTCCGACCCGAGTGCGAACTCGCCGAACACGGGGACCATGACGCGCCCGTTGCGCACGTCGACCACGCCGATGCGACCGAGAGATCCGCGCTTCCAGAGCACACGACCGGACGCGTCGTATGCCGTCATCTCGGTCAGCCAGAAGAGGCCGTTCGGATGCGCGTAGGTCTCGACGATCTTCCCGGCTCCCAGGCGGACGGTCACGTCGTGTCCTCCGTTGTAGTCCGGCAGCGTGCCTGAGGATTGCCCGAAGCGCTTGCGCAGGTCGCCGACGTTGAGGCGCGCCACCATGCACGGATTCACCGAGCGCTCGCTGATCACATGCTGGAGTGAGGCGTCGAGCACCGTGATCCGCGCGCCTCGCGAGTCCGGGCACCCGTTCTCGGATGCGACGGCGACGCGGTCTCCGGCGAGTAGCTCCGCGATCGCGTAGTCGGCGGGTACGGAGTGTTCGTGAAGCGTCGTACCGGTGCGCGGATCGAGCAGCAGGATGCGCGCGTGCCCGTCGTCGTGTCGCGCACGGGAGTGGTTCCAGACGAGCCCTACGCCGGCCACGACCAGCGCGGTGACGGCGAGTGACAGCGCGAACCTTGCGCTCACCGCTCGTCGGCCGCGCGGGAGATGATCGCCAGCATGCGGATCGGTAGGCGGATGAGTTGCTCGGGGCCGTGGGCGGCGTCGCCGTCGAACAGCAGGGAGTCGCCCGGGCGGAGGTGGTACGTCGCGCCGGCTGCCCGGTAGACCACCTCGCCCTCGAGCAGGTACAGGAACTCGACGCCCGCGTGCTGGAAGAGGGGGAAGACCTCCGACTCCTCCGTCAGCGTGACGAGGTACGGCTCGATCGCCACGCGGCCGCTGATCGTGTGCCCGAGCAGCTCGTAGCGGTGGCCGACGCGCGTGCCGCGGCGCTCGATCACGAGGCCCTTGCCCGCCTCGACGTGGGAGGCGTCGCGCTGCTCCTCGTGCTTGCGGAAGAGGGCCGTCACGGGAACGGCCAGGGCGCCGGCGATCGCGCTCAGGCTGGCGAGCGAAGGCGGTGTCAGGCCGCGCTCGATCTTCGAGATGGCGCCGGAGGAGAGATCGCTCTGGCGCCCGAGCTCGGCGACGGTCATGCCGAGCGCCGTGCGGAACTCGCGGATCTGGCGGCCGATCGCCTCCTGCAGCACGCCCTCACCGGACGGCCGCGGCTCGCTCTCCCTGTCCTCCACCGTTGCAAGTCTCGCAGCGACCGTCGCGCCGTGCGCGGCGCCGCGCGTATCCTCCGGCCCGGCGCGAGGCCGCACGCGGCCTGTCATGGACCCTCGGACGGGAGTACGACGAGCGTGAAGAGCAGTCTCGAGATCGCACAGGAGGCCGAGCTCCGCCCGATCCAGGAGATCGCGGCGGCCGCCGGACTCGAGGACAACGAGGTCGAGCCCTACGGCCACTACAAGGCGAAGATCAGCCTGTCGGTGCTCGAGCGGCTCGAGGACAAGCCGGACGGCAAGATCATCTGCGTCACGGCGATCACGCCGACCAAGGCAGGCGAGGGCAAGACGACGACGTCGGTCTCGCTCACGCAGGGCATGGGCGCGATCGGCGAGCAGGCGCTGCTGTGCCTGCGTGAGGCCTCGCTCGGCCCGGTCTTCGGGATCAAGGGCGGCGCCGCAGGCGCCGGCTATGCGCAGGTCGTGCCGATGGAGGACCTGAACCTGCACTTCACGGGCGACATGCACGCGATCTCGGCCGCCAACAACCTGCTGGCAGCGTTCGTGGACGCCCACGTGATGCACGGCAACGAGCTCGACATCGACCCGCACTCGATCTCGTGGCGGCGCTGCGTCGACGTGAACGACCGCGGCCTGCGGCAGATCGTGACGGGCCTCGGCGGCGCGACCAACGGCTCGCCCCGCGAGACGGGCTTCGACATCACGGCAGCTTCCGAGGTCATGGCGATCCTCGCGCTCGCGCGCGACCTCCAGGATCTGCGCCTGCGCCTCGGCTCGATCACGGTGGCCTACAGCCGCACCGGCGATCCCGTCACCGCCGAGCAGATCGGCTGCGCCGGCTCGATGACCGTCCTGCTCAAGGACGCGATCATGCCGAACCTCGTGCAAACGCTCGAGGGCCAGCCTGCGTTCGTGCACTGCGGGCCGTTCGCGAACATCGCGCACGGCAACTCGTCCCTGATAGCCGACCGGATCGCGCTCAAGATGGCCGACTACGTGGTCACGGAATCCGGCTTCGGCGCGGACATGGGCATGCAGAAGTTCATGGACATCGTGTGCCGCCAGGGCGGCATCCGACCCGCTGCCGTCGTCGTCGTGGCGACCGTCAAGGCGCTGCGCGTGCACGGCGGCTCGCCGGACGGCAAGGCGTCCTCCCGCGAGGAGTCGCTCAGCCAGTTGCGCGCCGGCAGCGCCAACCTCGCTGCGCACATCCGCACGGTGCAGGGCTACGGCGTCCCGTGCGTGGTCGCCGTCAACCGCTTCCCGACCGATACGGATGAGGAAGTCGAGCTCGTGCGCACGCTCGCGCTGGAGGCGGGCGCGCTCGACGCCCAGCACAACACCGCTGTCGTCGACGGCGGCAAGGGCGCCGCCGACCTGGCGCGCGCGGTCGTCAAGGCCGCGAATGGGCCCAGCGACTTCAAGCTGACGTATACCGACGACGCCTCGATCGAGGACAAGATCACCGCCATCGCCACCAAGGTCTACGGCGCGGACGGCGTCGAGTTCCTGCCCGAGGCGCGCGCCAAGCTCAAGCGCTTCGCCGAGCTCGGCTACGGCGACCTCCCGATCTGCATGGCCAAGACGCACCTCTCGATCTCGCACGATCCGAATGTGCAGGGAGCCCCGACCGGCTTCACCGTTCCGATCCGCGACCTGCGCGCCTACACGGGCGCGGGCTTCGTCACGGCGCTGTGCGGAACGATCGTGCAGATGCCGGGTCTGGGGAAGACGCCCGCGGGCCTGGGCATCGACATCGACGATCAGGGACGCACGGTCGGCCTCTTCTAGCGGCCCGCGTTTCCGGGAGCTTTCGGCGGCAGCCTCACCCGGCTGGGGGACGCAAAGCGTGCGATACCTGATCAATCATCCGTCTGTGGACCATGCTCAGCGCATCGACCTTTCGCGGCTGCTCGAGCTCGCACGCTGGCTCGACCCGCAGATCTCGACCGACGCCGAGCACTCCACGCGAGTCTCGCGGGTCGCGATCGAGCTGGCCGACGCGGCCGGGCTCGACGGCCGTGCCGTGGCGCAGACCACGCTCGCGGGCCTGCTGCACGACGTCGGCAAGATCATCGTGCCGCGTGCGGTGCTGCTCAAGCCAGGCAGGCTCGACGCGGGCGAGTACGACACCGTCAAGCGCCACCCGAGCGCAAGCGCCCAGCTGGCCGAGCGGGCCGACCTCACGGGCATCGCCATGCTCCTGCGTCACCACCACGAGCGCTGGGACGGCACGGGCTATCCGCACGGCCTGGCCGGCGAGCGCATCCCGCTCGTCTCGCGCGTGCTGGCGATCGCGGACGCCTACGACGCGATGCTCGCCGACCGCCCCTACCGCAACGCGATGACGGTGCAGCAGGCCAGCAAGGAGCTCGAGGCCGGCGCCGGCACGCAGTTCGACCCGGTGCTCGTCGAGGCGTTCCTGCGCCGCGGCATCGGCCACTCGGCGCAGCTGCGTCCGTACCGCACCGGGTCGCTCTCGCTCGCGGCCTGAGGCCCCTAGCCGCCCTCGTCTATTTCCGCCAGCGCCATCGCGGCCCGCTCTGCTCCGGCCGCGAGCAGGGTTGCGGCCAGCGCCTCGCCGCGCAGCGCCGGCCGGCAGCGCGCGGCCACGTCCTCGGCCAGGAAGCGCGTCTCCTCGAGCAGCGCGGCGGCGTCGCGCATCACCAGCGCTGCCACCCGCCAGGCCTCCGGTTCGTTCCCGCCGGCGCGCCTCGCCTCGAGCACGGCGTAGAAGGCCGCGACGTCGCGCTCGGCCGTGGTCAGCAATTCGGCGCGCAGGTCATTCGCGCGCGCATGCTCGGCCGCCAGCGAGGCGTCGGGCGAGAGCGCGCAGGCCTTCGCGATCAGTGCCGCCGCCATCGCGCCCGTGGCGCACAGCGCGATGCCCGCTGCGGGCTCGGGGGCCGGCAAAGCGAGGCTCTCGGCCAGCTGGGATGCATCGTCCAGTCTCATGTGCGCTCCAGCGTCTCGGCATAGGAGTCGGGGTCGGTCGCGCCCTCGGTCGACACCAGCAGCACGCGGGTCGCAGGGCCGAGGCCGGCGCGGTCTGCGACCTCGGCGCACTCCGGGTCGCGCACGAGCGCGCGCAGCGCCGCGAGCGACGACGCGCCGCTGTCGCCCGCCACGATGTGCATGGCCGCCAGGTCGCGCATAGCCGTGTGCGACTCGTCGTCGGTGATGGCGACGCAGCCGGTCAGGCCGTCGCGCAGCGCCGGCCAGGCAGCGTGGGAGGGGGTCGCGCAGTTGAGCCCCGCCATGCTCGTGCCCGGCGTGTCGATCACGACCGGCCGGCCGGCCGCGAGCGATGCCATGGCGCAGGCGGCGGTCGCGGGCTCGACGCCGATCACGATCGCGCGCGGGTCCTGGTGGCACGCGAAGCGGATGGCCGCGGATGCGAGCGCGCCCACGCCGATCTGGCAGAGCACGACGTCGAAGGGCGCGTCAGCCTGCTCGGCGGCCTCGGCGAAGATCGTCGAGTACCCGTCCGAGACCCAGTGCGCGACCGGGTCCGATTCGTCGTACGCGACGTCGGCCAGCGTCGCGGCGCCGGCCTCGCGGTCGGCCTGGGCGGCGACCGCGACCGCGTCTTCGTAGTCGCCCGGGACGCGCACGACCTCGGCGCCCTCACCTGCGATCGCCACCGCGCGCGCCTCGCTCGTGGCGGCGGGCAGGAAGATGCGCGCCGCCAGCCCTCGCTGGCCCGCGGCGCGGGCGACGGCGCGGCCGTGGTTGCCCTCGCTGGCGGCCCACACGGAGCGCACGCCCGGCCGTGAGGCGAGCAAGCGCTCGAGCGCCCACGAGGCGCCGGTGATCTTGAACGCCGGCAGGCCGAAGCGACCGTTCTCGTCCTTCAGCCACAGCTCGCCGAGGCCGAGCGCCGCGGCTTCGCCCGGGAGCGGCCGCAACCCGGTCGGGGCGTAGCCGGGCAGGGAGCGGTGGAAGGCGAGCACGTCGGCGCCGCCCGGTGGCCCGACGCGCTCGGGCGCCACGGAAGGATTGACGAGCGCGCGCCTCACGCTCGCGGGATCACGACGACCTCGGCGGCTCCGCGCAGGCGGCGGCGCACGTCCTTGCCCGTGTCGCCCTCGATCATGAGGCGGACGCCGCGAGCCGTGCCCTCGTCGACGACGACGTGCTCGACCGACCGCGCGACAGCCACGCGCGCGATCAGCTTGATCGGCTTGCGCGTGGCCGCGAGCTGGCCGTCGGCCGCCACGCCCTTGCGCTCGAGTGCCTTGATGGCATCCGCGATCCAGCCTCGGCGCAGGTCGACCTCCGCCTTCGTCGGCATCAGGCCGGGATGGGGGAGCCCGAACTGCGTCCCGTAGATCTTCGCGATCGCGAGCACGGCGACGCCGCTCGGCAAGGCGAGCGCGGCAGCCCGCTCGATCGCCCCGGGGCTCAGCGGCTCGCGCCCGTCGGTCGCGAGCAGGAC
>JALYLC010000186.1 GCA_030774435.1 Actinomycetota bacterium | reverse complement strand
TCGGCAACGTCTGGACGTTCTACGGCGATACGTTCTCGAAGCTGCTCGGCGGCACGATGGCCGACCTGCTGGTGATCATGCTCTGCGCCGGCATCGTGCTCTCGATGAACACGGCGACCATGGACGGGTCGCGCGCCCTCTACGGGATATCCCAGGACGGCATGACGATCCGCTGGCTGGGAAAGCTCAACCGCAATCACGTGCCCGGGAACGCCATGACGCTGGATGCGCTACTCAACGTCGTCCTGCTCTTCGTGGCAATCGGTGCCCTGGCGGGCGGCGGCTATCTCAAGATCCTCGCCGTCTCGAACTTCGGCTACGTGATCGCGCACATCTTCGCGATCTCCGGGTTCCTGCTGCTGCGCAGAGACCGGCCGGGCTGGCCACGGCCGATCAAGCTGGGGCCCATGTGGACGTCGATCGCTGTCCTCTGCCTGGTGCTCGACCTCGTCTATATCGCGATCGGCTCGATCTCGTTCAGCCTGACCGGCTACCCGGGTGGTAGCACGGTGTTCGTGGCGGGCCTCGTCGTGATCGTGATCGCGGTCCTGCTCTACATCTACCGAGTCGTCGTCGAGGACAAGCAACCGCTGCGCTGGCGCCTCGACGCGCCGGCGATGCCCGACGAGCCGGTCACCCCGGCAAGCTGATCGCGCTGACAGGCCGGCGGGGCCCGCTCCTCGCCGGCCTGTCAGGATGCAGCCACCGTGCGCCACTCCCCCAAGATCACAATCGCGTGCGACTGCGGCGAGAAGCGCAAGCTCGACTACGGCGAGGAGTACACGTGCGACTGCGGGCGCGCCTGGTCGACGAAGCAGATTCCGGCTGCCGACTACGAGGCGATCCGGGCGCTCGACCGCAGCTACCGACGCAAGGGCTGGTTTGCCTTCGGGGGCTTCTTCCTCATCTGCCTCGCCGTCGGATGGACGCGTCCCATCTCCCTGCTGTTCCTCATCCCCGCGGGCATGATGACCTGGTTCACCCTGTTCCGCCCGATGGTGCGCCGCCGCCACTGGCGTGCGATCCAGGCGCTGACCCGCCGCTGGACGCTGCGCGCGGAATGACCGTCCCGGTGATCGCCGCGTACGTGCGATCGCCATTCCAGCCGGCCCGCAAGGGAGAGCTCGTCGACGTGCGCCCGGACGAGCTGTGCGGGCAGGTGGTGCGCGCGCTCGTCGAACGCAGCGGAGTCGACGGCGGCGAGATCGAGGACCTCACGGTCGGCTGCGCGTTCCCCGAGGGCGAGCAGGGCATGAACATGGGGCGCATCGCGGGCGTGCTCGCGGGACTCCCCCGCTCCGTCGCCGGCGCGACCGTCAACCGCTTCTGCGGCTCCTCGATGCAGGCGGTGCACACGGCCGCCGGAGCGATCGCGCTCGACATGGGCGAGGCGTACATCGCCGCCGGCGTGGAGTCCATGACGCGGGTCAGCGGCCGCGAGGACGCCTATGAGCCGCACCCCGTCCTGGCCGCCTCCTATCCCCAGCTCTACCTCGCGATGGGCGAGACCGCCGAGCGCGTGGCCGAGCGCTTCGGCGTCTCGCGCGAGCGCCAGGAGGCGTTCGCGGTGGAGTCGCAGCGGAAGGCCGCCGAGGCGCGCTCGGAGGGACGCCTGCGAGCCGAGATCACGCCCGTGCAGAACGGCGCGCGGGAGATCGCGGCAGACGGCTGCCCCCGCCCCGGCACGACCGCTGCGGTGCTCGCGACGCTCGCCCCGGCGTTCCGGCCGGACGGCTGCGTGACCGCGGGCACGTCCTCGCCGCTCACCGACGGCGCCGCCGCCTGCCTCGTGACGAGCGCCGGCTACGCCGAGCGCCGGGGGCTCCGGCCGCTGGCCGCGATCCGTGCCTTCGCGCTCTCCGGATGCCAGCCCGAGATCATGGGCATCGGTCCGATCGAGGCCACGCGCAAGGTGCTTGCGCGCGCGGGGCTGACGATCGACGACGTCGACGTGATGGAGCTGAACGAGGCCTTCGCGAGCCAAGTGCTCGCCGTGATCGACGGGCTCGGCATCGATCCCGAGCGTGTCAACCTGGACGGCGGAGCGATCGCGCTCGGCCATCCGCTGGGCGCGACCGGCGCGCGCATCACCGGCAAGGCCGCGCAGCTGCTGCAGCGCACGGGCGGCCGTTATGCGGTGGCCGCGCAGTGCATCGGCGGTGGGCAGGGCATCGCGACCCTGCTCGAACGGGTCTAGGCGAGCGCGGCGTCGAGCGTGATCTCGACGTTGCCCTGGAGCGCGCGCGAGACGGGGCACCCGGCCTTGGCGCCCTCCGCCGCCTCCGCGAACCCGGCGGCGTCGATGCCGCTCGCGCCGCCGCGCACCGTCAGCGCGCTGCGGGTGATCGTCGGCGCGCCGTCGACAACCTCGAACGTGACCGTGACCGAGACGTCCAGGTGCTCGGGCGTGGCACCCGCCTCGGCGAGGACGTTCGAGAACGCCATGGCGTAGCAACTGGCGTGTGCGGCGGCGATCAGCTCTTCGGGGCTGGTCGAGCCTGCAGCGCGCTCCGCGCGCGCTCCCCAGCTCACGACGAGGGGAGCTGCCGCCCCGCTGGCCAGGCTCGTCGTTCCCGATCCCTGCGCGAGTGTTCCGTCCCAGGAGGTGCTTGCGGTGCTCTCTGCGTGCATGGCTGTTGCTCCCCGGTGGCCTACGAGATCGAGCCCGATGCTAGCGCTTGCCCGAATCAGAGGTTGGGAGCGATCATCTAGGGTTCGGCTGTGAGCATGGAGTCGCCCGCCGAGGAGACGCCGGACGCACCCGTGATCGACGCTCCGGCCGAGGAGCCGGTGAGCGAGGAGCCGGTCGCCGCGGAGGATCCGATCACCGTCGAGGAAGCTGTGGCCGAGCAGGTCGCCGTTCCGGACGGACCGGTCGACGATGCCGCGACCGCCCCCGCAGAGCCTCTGGTGGAGGAGCCCGTCGCCGAGGAGGCGGTGACCGAGGAGCCTGCGGCCCTCGTCGAGGACGTGCTGGTCGAAGACGCGCCGCCCTCGGCCGACGACGACGCGCCGGGCGAGGAACAGCCCTCCGGGGAGATGCCCGAGCAGATCGTCGCGCTCTCCGGCGAGGACGAGCGCGCGCTGGCAGAGGTGCTCCGCACTGCCATCGCCGAAGAGGCGGAGCGACTCGCCGCCTCGACCCGCTATGCCGAGTCCGCGCAGGGCTTCCGCGACCTGCTCGAGCGCTGGAAATCGGCCCCCTCGGCCGGTCAGATGCGCGATCGCGAGCTCTGGAAGCGCTTCGCGGCGGCGCGCGAGGCGTTCTACGAGCAGCGCAACCGGGCCTATGCCGAGCGCGCGCGCGAGCGCAGCGCGACCGTCGAGCGCAAGGAGGCGCTGATCGCGGAGAGCGAAGCTCTCGCGACGTCCGAGGAGGGGCGGGCCATCGGTGACGCGCTCGAACGGCTGATGACCGAGTGGAAGGCCGCCGGTCACGCCGGGCGCGATCAGGAGCAGGCGCTGTGGGAGAGGTTCTCGGCCAGCCGACGTGCGGCCTTCGACCGCCGCCGCTCGATGGCGGCCGAGCGCGACCGCGCCCGGGGAGGCGCGCGGGCGGCCAAGCGCGCGCTGATCGAGCAGGCTGAGGCGCTGGTGGAGCCGTTCGACGCGGCCGCGGCAGAGCCGGCGCTGGCGACACAGATGGAGGCGTGGCGCGCAGCCGGTAGCGCCGGGCGCGCGGACGACGAGGAGCTCTGGCAGGCCTTCAGAGCGGCGCGCGACCAGGTGCTCGCGCAGTTGCGGGCGGCTCGGCCACCGCGCCGCCGCGAGTCCGGGCCTCC
>JALYLC010000185.1 GCA_030774435.1 Actinomycetota bacterium | reverse complement strand
GGCCGACCACGTCTACCGCCAGGCCGTCACCGCCGCAGGCTCGGGCTGCCAGGCGGCGCTGGACGCTGAGCGCTGGCTGACGCACGGCGACCAATAGCTCTTCGCAGCTGGCACAAGAGCGGCTTGCGGAATCCAGCCGCTCCAGACACCGCGGGCATTTTGCAAGGCGGTCGTCGGTAATCCGCGGGCGGTCTCGCGCGTAGTCTTCGGTGCGATGGCGTACTTCATCTGCCCCAATTGCGGCCTGCGCTCGATGGACTCCGACGGGCGCGACGGCCTGACGCACCAAGCCGTGGGCTGCACTCGCTGCGGCTTCGGTTTCATGTTCGAGTTGCTCGACGACTTCTACCCCGGCCCGGACGCCGGGATGCTCGCCTGCGACCGCGACGCCCGCATCCTGGCCGTCGGCAAGGGCGTCTTCGAATTGACCGGCTTCCAGGAGGGCGAGTTGATCGGGAAGGACCTGCGCGAGGCCCTCACCCTGCACAGCCCCGACGGCGAGGATCCCGTCTCGACCGTGCTCGAGTGGGGTGTCCGCAAGCTCGATCAGACGCTCGAGCTGAAGCACCGTGCGGGCCTCGTCAAGCTCGTTCGCGCCGACCTCTTTCCCGCCTACGACGAGGACGGCGGCCTGCTCGCCTGCATCGCGCCGCACGCCAGCGCGGCCACGTTCGACGACTGACGAACGCGGCAGCGGCCTCGGGGGCGCCGCAACCCAGATGCGGGATGCCCGACCCCCGAGATAGGAGGAGATTCCGGCACGAGCCCGGGGTGAACTCCAAACGGGTGATGGCGGCGCCGTCGAACCCGGCCACTGTGTGCAGGTGGACGCCTCCTCGCCCGCCAGACTTCCATTCCTGCGATTGGGCTTGCTCGTCGCCCTCGCAGCACTCGGCCTGGTGGCCGTGCCCGTCGCCCAGGCCGACGACCTGATCCAGCTCAACGGCGACCCGCCGGTCACGCTCTCGGGCCCCGTCAGCTACGGGCTTCTGTACCTGGACGGAAATGTCCGGCTGTCCGGCGACGCGGCGATCACCGCCACGGACGTCTTCATCGGGCCGGACGCGCAGCTGCAGACCTGTTACGACCCGGTCACCGACGGCAACAACTGCACGAGCGGCCGCTCGCTCGCGATCATCGCCTCGGGCGGCGTCGCGATCTCCCCCGGAATCGACCTGCGCGGCGCCGTCGGTCCCAACCGCCCCGGTGGCACGCTCGTGATCCACGCCGCGCGCGTCTCGCTCGGTGGGGGAGTCGAGACCGCTGGGACAGCCGCAGCCTCGGGCTCGATCTCGATCGACTCGGCCGGACTCATCGTGACGCAGAGCCTGCAGGCGCCCGGTGCCGCCATCGTCGTGCACGGCGCCGGCGGCGTATCGATCGGCGGCGACCTCTCGAGCGCGAGCGGAGATCCGGCCGTGCTGAATGGCGGGCCCGTCGACCTGGCCTCGGCCGGCGGCGACGTGGGAGTGCTCGGCTCGATCTCGAGCGCGGGTCGGGACATGGGCGCCGCGGGTGCGATCCCGGGCGGCAATGGGGGCCCGGTGACGATCGCTGGCGGCGACGTGCGCATCTCGGGCGCGATCGACTCGAGCGGAGGCCACGGCGTCGACCTCTCGTCAGGAGCGCCCGGCGGGGTCAGCGTCGCCGCCCGCGGGGCGATCGTCGTCTCGGGCCCGGTGAATGCCTCGGGCGACTCCTCGACGAGCGGCAACGGATCGGATGGCGCCGCAGTCAGCATGGCGGCGGCCGGATCGCTGGCGGCCGGCTCGATCAGCGCGGCGGGCGGCGGGAGCACGAACCTCGCGGCAGGAGCCGGCGGCAGCGTCACGCTCAGCGCGGGCGCGGTGCTCAGCGCCGGCGCCATCAACGTTGCCGGCAGCGGCAGCCCGCAGGGGGGCAGGCACGGCGGCGCTGTCAGCGTCACCGGCGCCTCCATCGCCATTGGCACGATCACGGCTGACGCGGGCGACGCGACCTCCGACCCGTCGAACGGCAGTGGAGAGGCCGGCGGCAGCGTGACCGTCAAGGCCACGGGCAACGCAGCAGTTGGAGCAGTGTCCTCACGCGGCGGCAGCGGCCGGGCGCTCGGCGGCGGTGGAGCCGGCGGAACCGTCTCGGTCGCGGGCGACCGTGTGACGACCGGTTCGATCACAGCACTCGGCGAGAATCTGAGCGCGCCCGGCGGCAGCGTGAGACTCTCGTCGCAGAGCGCATTGATCGTCGGTGGAGCCGTCGACACCTCTGGCGCGCCGGGTTCCAGCGGCAACCCGGGCGGCGCCGGCGGGGCGATGTGGTTCAGCACGCACGGCCCGCTCAGGCTCGGTGGGTGTATGCGCTCCGAGGGCGGAGCCGTCG
>JALYLC010000184.1 GCA_030774435.1 Actinomycetota bacterium | reverse complement strand
AGCCAGAACCGTCTGGACGAGACAAACCTCGGTCTCTATCTCCGCTGGCCTGCCGCTTGATCTAAGCCTCGATTCACCGATTTGAGCTGGGTGGGGCGTCCGAGGTGGTTATCAGAATGACCTCCTGAGCAGGCAAGACGGGCTGTGTGCGCAGCCGCGGGTCCTGCGCTCAGGAGGTCACCCGGATGGTGACGGATGGTAGAGCCCGGAGTGGACGTCAGCTGGACCGGATCGAGCCCTGTTTTGACGATCGGCGTGTGGTTGCAAACGCTGGTTTGCTGCTTGTCGCGACGCTCGCTGTGCGGCTCGGGCTGGAGCGGCTGATCGACGAAGCGGTACGGCTTGGGGAGCGCCCGGGCGCCGGACGGGCAGGCGCGAAAGTGCTCTCACTGGTACACGCGATGCTGCTCGGTGCGGACTCGATCGACGACTGCGGCGTGCTGCGCGCGGGCGAGAGCGGCCGCGTGCTGGGACACCGCGTGCTGGCGCCCTCGACGCTCGGCACGTTCCTGCGTAGCTTCACGTTCGGGCATGTGCGTCAGCTCGATCGTGTGCTCGCAGAGGCGCTGCGGCGCGCCTGGAGCGCGGGCGCCGGGCCGGGCAGCGGGCGGCTGGTGATCGATGTCGATTCGTTTGTGTGCGAGGTCCACGGCAGCAAGAAGCAGGGCGCGGCCTACGGCTACACCCACAAGCTCGGCTACCACCCGATCATCGCGACGCGCTCAGACACGCTCGAGACGCTGCATATCCGTCTGCGCAAGGGCTCGGCCAATACCCAGCGTGGCGCCCAGCGCTTCGTCAACGAGCTCATCGCGCGCGTCCGCCGTGCCGGCGCGGTGGGTGAGATCCTCGTGCGCGCAGACTCGGGCTTCTGGTCCTACGACACGATCGCTGCGCTCGAGCGGCTCAAGGTGCGCTACTCGATCGGCGTGACCATCCAAGCCCACGTGCGCGCCGCGATCGAGCAGATCCCCGAGGCAGCCTGGCAGCGCCTCCCAGGCTACCCGGCAACGAGCATCGCGGAGATCGCCGAAACGCTGCTGGGCGAGCGGCGCCTGATCGTGCGCCGCACGCGGCTGCTCGGCGCGCAGGCCGCGCTCTGGCCCGACTGGCGCCACCACGCCTTCATCACCGACCGCACAGAAGCACTCGCACTGGTCGAGGCAGAGCACCGCCAGCACGCGGTCGTCGAGCTCGCCATCCGCGACCACAAAGACGGCCCGCTACGACACGCACCCAGCGGCCACTACGCCGCCAACGCCGCCTGGTGCGTGATCGCAGCACTGGCCGCAAACCTCGCCCGCTGGGTCACGCTGCTGGGACTCAAACACGCCACCCCACAAGCCGCGGCCACGATGCGCCGGCGCCTGCTCGTCATACCCGCCCGGCTCGTCCGCCACGGCCGCCGCCTCACCCTGCGGCTGCCCGCGCGCTGGCCCTGGCACGAGGCCTGGATCGAATGCCTCACCCGCCTCCGCGGCCTCCCCGCGCTCCGCTGAGCGACCCGCACGCCCCACAGCCAAGCTCACCAGCACCCCGACCGGCCGGTAAGGCGCAGCCCGCCCCCGCACGAGACGACCCCCCGGCCACGACCGCTGACAACCCCACAGAAACCATTTGCGGGTCCCCCGGAGCAGCTATCGCCGCGTGATCGCACTCCGCGACGATCGATCACCCAACGACAACCGGCAAAGACCAACCCCCGGTGGTTGCTCCTATGTCAAGAAAATCTGCTGTAGGGCGTGTTGCAGTGGATCGTGACGGCTGGCAGGGTGCGGCCGGAGGGGGCGGGCTTGGCGGGATCGGGAGTGGGCTGCAAGAGGTGCCAGACGCGGCGGGCGAGGTAGCGCTTGAGGCAGCGCAGCGCTTCGCGGCGGGTTTTGCCTTCGGCCTGTTTGCGTGCCAGGTAGGCGGCGCTGTCGGGGTCGAGACGACCTTTGCTGACGGCCAGGCGGTGCAGGGCGCAGTTGAGCTGGCGGTTGCCGCCCCGGTCGAGGCGGTGGCGGTCGGTGCGCCCCGAGGAGGCGGGGATCGGCGCTGAGCCGGCCAGCCGGGCCAGCTTGGCGTCGGTTGAGAAGCGCTGGATGCCGGCGATCTCGCCGATCAGCTTGGCGGCGGTCAGGACCCCGCAGCCACGCTCGGCGACGAGCCGCGGTGCCATCTCCGAGACCAAGCCTGCGAGCTCGCGCTCCAAGCCGTTGATCGTCCGGGTGAGCTCGCGGATACGGCGCAGCTCGTCGCGTGCGATGCGCACTCGCGTCGTCTGGGAGGCACGCGCGAGGCGCCCACCGACCAGGTCTTGCCAGCGCGCGCTGATCAACGCGCGGGGCGGGATCTCGAACTCGGGCCACATATCGTGCAAACCCCAGCGCAGGTCGTTGATCAGCCGGGTGCGCTGCGCGACGAGCCGCTCACGGTGGTCGACGAGCAGCCGCACGTCGAGGTCGCGACCCGCGAGCTGCGCGATCGGCATGCTCTCGAGGCCCTCACGGATCGCTGCCCGCGCGATCGTAACTGCGTCGATCGCGTCAGACTTGCCGCGCTCGCGTGCCGACGAGCGCGCGCCGGCCATCAGCTTCGGCGGGACACGCACGACCCGCTCGCCACGCACCAGCAGGAACCGCTCGAGCGCCCCCGAGACATGCCGACAGTCCTCGATCGCCCAGACCCGCTCGTGATCGACGCCGCGCGCCCACACGAGCAGATCGTCAAACGAGCGGCGCGTGGCTCGCACCGTGCGATCCGCGAGCACCCGCCCCGTCGCTTCGCTGACGGCCGCGAGCGTGTGCGACTGCTTGTGCGTGTCCGCTCCGATCACAATCATGTCCACATCCCTCTCGTTGGGATCGACGCACGGATGCCCGGTGGACACATCTCAGTCGGGGCGATGCCACGCTCCTATCAAGTCACACCGGGATCCCCGGGACGACGGCGGGCGACACAACCACCGACAGTCAGATCACGCGAGCCGACACGAGGCTTACGAGTCAGCCCGCCGCCGAACCGAGGACTACCGCCCCGACCGGACGCCACCGCCCGGCCCCAACCACTCTCGCACTGAGATCGAGGCTTAGAGCCGCGTCGCCGCGCGCGTGCAGGGTGTGACGAGGGTGTGACGATAGGGCCCCAGCAGGGGGTGCGGAGTGCGACCTCGTCAGGGCGCGCGGGATTCGCTTCGCTCCGCCCGATGACGCCGCTCCGCCTGGGGAGCAGGCCGCTGGGGACTCTCTTGCCCGCATATCCGACGGGCCGCAGCGGCGCCTGCACAGCCGGTTCTGCGCCTAGTATCTCGGTAGCTCGTCGTCGAGGATGACGGCTCTCACGCGGGACGCCCGTCGGGTTAACCGGCGGGCGTTGCCGTCTGATGGGACGTCCGAGCCGCGCGGTACGATCGTCGCCGTGAGAGTTGACGTCCTCCACGAGCGATGGCTGGCCGACTAGGCGACTCGCCATCGGTTTGGCCTCGCCCGGGTCAGTCGATGCCGTCGGTCGGCGAGATCGAGTGGTCCCTCGCGCCGTACGCGGCGGTTTTGCTCATTGCGCGCTGCGACCCCCGGCGCGTCACGGCAGAGCTGTGCGCCCGGTTCGGCGTCGAACGAGACGTGACCCTGGACAACCTGGCCGATCTAATGACCAACGTTCCCAATCTGCGGCGCTGCGGACCTGCTCCACCGCTGATCTCCGTCGCGGCAGATGGGTCTGAGCGGGTGACCCGGCTGAATCGCACAAAGGGTTCGTCTGCGTCGGGTCGCCGAATCGGAAGGTTGGCGCGAGTTGCTCTAGGGCGACCTCAACCTCAAATGCGGAAACGGACTTCGGTCGCTTCTCGCAAGCGCCGTCGGCGCGAGCATCGCGCGCGGTGCAAACCGTCCAGCCAGTCGCCTCCCGGGTCACGGCCGTCATCACCTAGTCGTCGGCTTTCCGTCGCCTGGCGTCTCGCACGAGACCTCGGGACGAGCGGCGCCTCCGCTGTCACCCCCTCCTGGTCTGGTCGCGCGCGGGCACACGACGGGCGCTTCCTCGTGGTCGCATTGCGGGCGGCGCCGTGACCGATCCTGTCGCTCTGGTCGTGGAGAGGCTCACGGCGCGCCGCTGCATTGCGCCGCGGACGAAGAAGGGGTACTACCTCTGCCCGGCCCACGCTGATCGAGTTGCGAGCCTGCACGTCAGCGCCGGCGCCGGCGGTCGCGCACTCATTCACTGCCAAGCGGGTTGTGCACCTGAGGACATCCTGCGTGCGCTCGACCTGAGGATGCCCGACCTCTTTCCCCACGGTCGCCTCGCTACGCCGCGCACCCCGATCGCCATATATCGCTACGAGGACGAGGAAGGCGTTCTGCTCTACAAGAGGCTGCGGTTCGAGCCGAAGGCCTTTCGTCTCGTGCGCGCCGACGGTTATACAGGGCCTGGCTGCATGACCGGAGTCCGTCGAGTTCTGTACCGCCTCCCACGAGTGCTCGATGCCGCGCGGAGAGGCGACACCATCTGGGTCACCGAGGGCGAAAAGGCAGCAGACGCCCTTGCCGACCTTGGACTCGCGGCGACCTGTGGCGGCGGCGCCGGTAGCTGGCGACCAGATTTTGCCGAAGCGTTTACGGGTGCACAGCGCGTTGTCTGTGTGGCCGATCGCGACACGGCGGGGCGAGCCTACGCTGCGATGGTCGTCGAAAGCGTCGTGCGGCTCGGCTTAAGCGCACATCGCGAAACCGAAGAGACGGGCGCCCATGACAACCGAATCAGTTCCTGACCCGCTCGCGGTGCAGAAGACCACAGCGATGCGCGAAACCGCCGAGCGTTCGATCGATTTGGCGGACAGGACTCAACAGCCGAGATGACTACGACGACATTCCTCGGAGACAAGCCGATCAACCGCATGGGTTATGGCGCGATGCAGCTCGCCGGTCCGGGCGTGTTCGGGCCACCACGCGA
>JALYLC010000183.1 GCA_030774435.1 Actinomycetota bacterium | reverse complement strand
GTCTGACCCCTTTATATGCACGGCAGGATGCTCGATCGCTTCAGTCCCGGACGACCCGGCGCCGGCGCGTCGGCTGCAGGTATTCGACACGTACGACGGCGGCGCGCTTGTGCGTCGTCAGCACTCCCGGATACGACCCCTCGAACGTCCCGGAGGTCGGCGGGACGTCGCCGTAGTCACGGCCCACCGCGACCGTCACGTAACGCGGGCCCGCGCGGCGGTCGTGCGTGGGATCGAACGCGACAGCGGTGTCGGCCCCGCTCGCATCCGTGAGCAGCACCTCGACCCACGCGTGCGTGCCGCCGTCGCCAAGCAGGTGGCCGGAGACGTAGCGCGCCGGCAGGTCGCAGAGCCTGCAGAGCGCGACCATGCAGTGCGCGTAGTCCTGACACACGCCTCGCGCCGCGGCCCACGCTTCGGCCGCAGTCGTCTCGACGCTCGTGACGCCCCACTCGTAGGCGAAGTGGTCATGCACGCGGGTGCTGACGAGCGCTGCAAGGTCGAGACCGGCGGCGCCCGACGCGCGCAGCTCGGCGGCAACGGCGCGCAGCGCCTCGTCGGGCCGGGTGAGCCGCGACGGCTCCCCGAAGCGCCGGTCGAAGCCGAGGTCGTCGGGGCTCTCGCTGCCGTCGCTGGGGACCTGGCACTCGACGACCGCCCAGGTCGTGAATTCGACGTGACTCTCGACCTCCTCGAGCGTCAGGTCGAGCACGACGTTCCCGAAGCTGTCATACGAGCGCTCGCACTCCAGGTTGCAACCCGACACGCGCAGCTTGTGCGTCGCGAGCCGCTGGTGGCCGTGCCAGTCCGGCGGGACGACGATGAGCCGCTGGCGCAGATCCGTGATCGGGCCGGGATAGTCGTAGCGGAACGTCTGCTGGATCAGGACGGTCGCCTGGCGGATGTTCTGCCAGTCGATCTCGTCGTCGTCGATGCTCCCGAGCGTCGCGATCAGGTCGCCGAGCGTCTCAACGACCATGCTGATCCCCCGCGGCAACCGCTTCGACCTCGTCGGCCCACACCGTCATGCGCTCGAGCGTAGCCGCGCCGTAGGTCGTCACCATCGCGACGTCGACGGCGTCACGGCCCAGCCCGATCGGGACGCGGCCGATGCGGGGCGTGTTGAAGCGCGCGTCGAACGTCCACCAACTCTCCCCCAGCCACACCTCGAACCACGCGTGGAAGTCCATGGTCGGGTACGGCCCGGGGATGCCGATGTCCGGCATGTAGCCGAAGACGTAGCGGGACGGGATGCCGAGCGCACGGCAGAAGGAGATGCCGAGGTGGGCGAAGTCGCGGCACATGCCGCCGCGGCGCTCCAGGACCTCGCCGACGGTGGTCGCCGGAACGCTGGGAACGCCGTACTCGACGTTGTCCTGGATCCAGTCGCAGACGGCTTGGACCCGCCGGACCCCGCGGGGTGTCTTCCCGAACAGCTCCCAGGCCCGATCCCCGAGGGTGTCCGACTCGCACAGCCGGCTGGGCAGCAGCCAGTGCAGGAGCTCGGACGGGAGCTCCTCGACGCGGTGCTGGACATCCCGCTCGTCAGGCATCGTCTCGGGCTCCGGCGAGATCCGCACGGTCGCGTGGTACGCCAGGGAGGAGGCGTCCGGGGTCAGATCGAGGCGCCGGCAGACATTGCCGTAGAGGTCCCGGAAGCGCGCAGGCGGGCGCTCGCAATCCCATTGCTCGTCGAGAATCGTGTCCTGGATCGAGGAGTGCGGCTCGAACAGCGCGACGGCGTGCGCCTCCGCTTCGGTGTCGTAATCGAGTTGACAGCCCACGCGAAGGTTCATCGCGCCCTCCGGATCAACAAAAAAGCCTCGGCCCCGTGAAGAGGCCGAGGCAGCGTCGCCTGCTGTGCCCCGAGCACGGCGAGGCCACGTCAGCGTAACGCGGAAATGGCGCGAAGGGAACTGCCGGAGTACAGCGCGGTGGCACGACCTTCCCGCGACTCGCGAGGCGCCATGGAGCCGATGGGGATCGAACCCATGACCTCAGCGCTGCCAGCGCTGCGCTCTCCCAGCTGAGCTACGGCCCCGCGGAGGCGGAGTCTACCAGGGTGTCGCCGACCCCCGGTCAGACGACCTGGCGCTGCGGGACCTGTCCCCACAGCTGCTCGAGGCGATAGAACGCGCGCGCCTCGGGCGTGAACACGTGCAGCACGGCGTCGAGGTAGTCGAGCAGGATCCAGTCGCCCTCGCGCCTGCCCTCGCCGCCTTTCGGCAGCAGGCCATCGTCGTGCTTGAGGGTCAGCTCGACCTCCTCGGCGATCGCCTGGACATGGCGGGCGTTCTGGCCCGAGCAGATGACGAACGCGTCGGTGTACCCGACCACGTCCTCCATGTCGAGGATGACGAGGTCCTCTCCCAGCTTGTCCGAGCAGATCGCGGCAATGCGATCCGCGAGCTCGTGCCCGCGGCTCAGCAGCCGGCTCCAGTCGCGTTCATCACTGTGGTCACCTTACCACGCGACCCTCAGATCGAGCGATACAAGCCTTCCGCCTCGATCAGCTCGCGCACCGGATCCGGCACGAGGTGGCGGATCGGGCGCCCGGCGGCGACGCGCTCGCGGATCATCGAGGACGAGATGTCGACCTGCGGCATCTCGATGCGGTCGACATCGGCGTCGGCAAGCACATCCGGCGAGACGCCCGGGCGGCGCGCGACCCCGATGCGCGCGAGCTTGGGCACCAATTCGGGCTCGTGCCAGGTGGAGAGGGCCGCAAACTGGTCGGAGCCGAGCAGCAGCACGAGGACGTTGCCCGGATAGCGCTGCGCGAGCTCCCGCAGGGTGTCGACCATGTAGGACGGGCCCGGGCGCTCGATCTCGACGCGCGAGACCGTCAGCGCGGGATTACCGATCGCAGCCGCCTGTGCGAGGCGGAGGCGCATGGCCGGGGACTCCTCGGGCGCCGGGCGGTGCGGCGGCGTCCCCGTCGGCACGAGCACGACGCGCGAGAGGCCGAGCTGCCAGGTGGCCTCCTGGCACAGCAGCAGATGCCCGAGGTGGACGGGATTGCAGAGCGACCCGAGCACGCCCACGCGCGGTGTGTCGGTGCTCACCACTCGAGATCGTCTTCCTCGTCGCCGCCGTCGCCGTGCGCGACGGCCTCCTCGGGCGGGAGCGAGAATTCGAAGCGCTCGTCGCCGATCGCGACGTCGTGGCCGGGCTTGACCCCGGCATGGCGGAGCGCGTCGATCACGCCCAGGCGGCCCAGCTCGATGGACAGCGCTCGCACCCCCGCGGGGGTCGTGAGATCCAGCTTGTCGACGAACGAGACGACCTCGCGGCCGGAGATGCGCACGATGCCGTCGTCGCGCACGAGGCGGAAGAGGCGCTGGCGCGCTCGCGGGCGATACAGCAGGTAGTCGGCCAGCTCCTCTTCGCCGGCGCCCGCCGGCTCGGCCACGCGCGTCTCGCCGAGCACGCGCTCGAGCGCCCCGCGCAGGTTGGCGACGCCGGCACCGGTGGCGCAGGACAGGCCGAGCACATAGGGCGTCGCGTGCTCGTCGCGCGCCACGACCGCGTCGGGTGCGAGCTCGTTACGGGTCACTGCGTCGGCGAACGCCTGCACGAGCTGCTCGCCGTCGGCTTCGTCGATGAGGTCGAGCTTGTTGAGCACGACGATCTGCGGTCGCCCGGCGAGCCCACCGCCGTGTGCGGCCAGCTCGCCGTGGATGGCCCCGTAGCGCCGGCGGCAGTCGTCCAGCGGGTCGCTGGCCTCGGGGTCGATCGCGACCACGTGCACGAGCGCGTGCGCGCGCTCGAGATGGGCGAGGAAGGCGTGGCCCAGGCCGACGCCATCCGAGGCTCCCTCGAGCAGCCCCGGGACGTCCGCGACGGTCAGCTGGCGCTGGCCGTCCAGCTCGACGGTGCCGAGATGCGGCGCGAGCGTCGTGAACGGATAGTCCGCGACCTTGGGCGTGGCGTTCGAGATGCGGCGCAGCAGCGACGACTTGCCGGCATTCGGGAAGCCGAGCAGCGCGGCGTCGCAGACCATCTTGAGGCGCAACTCGAGCTCGGCCGACTCGCCCTCCTCGCCGACCTCGGCCGTACGCGGCGCCTGGCGGACGGCCGTCGTGAAGCGCCGGTTGCCGCGTCCGCCGCGGCCGCCGCGCGCGATCACGACGCGGGCCCTGGCGTGCGCCAGGTCGGCGATCGGCACCTCGGTACTCGAGTCGAAGACCTGGGTGCCGAGCGGCACGTGGACGATCGCGTCCTCTCCGCGCGCGCCAGTCATGCCCTTGCCCTGGCCGTGCACTCCGCGCTGGCCGCGCAGGTGCCGGCGGAAGCGGAAGGCCGAGAGGTCGCGCATGTCGGGATCGGCCAGCAGTACGACGTCGCCGCCGTCGCCGCCGTCGCCGCCGTCCGGCCCGCCCTTGGGCACGAACTTCTCGCGCCTGAAGGAGACGCAGCCGTCACCGCCGCGCCCGGCCTGCACCACGACGGACGCCCGATCGTAGAAGTCGCCTTCGCCGCTCACGCGGCTCGAGGGACTACTCGCCGGCCGCGACGGTCACGACGCGCTTGCCGCGGCGGCGGCCGAAGCCGACCGTGCCGCTGACGAGCGCGAAGACCGTGTGATCGCGGCCGAGCGCCGCGCCCGGGCCGGGATGGAACTCCGTGCCCTTCTGGCGAACGATGATGGAGCCGGCCGGCACGACCTGGCCGGCGAAGACCTTCACGCCGAGCCGCTTGGCATTGGAGTCGCGGCCGTTCTTGGAGGAGCCGAGGCCCTTCTTATGTGCCATGTCCCTACGCCTCCTGCTCCGCCGCGGGCTTCGCGGCCGGCTTCTTGCGCGGCTTCGCCGGCGCCTTCTTGGGCGCGGCCTCGCTGGCCGGCGCTTTCTCGGACGCGGCCTTGGCGGCCGGCGCCTTCTCGGGCGCGGCCTTGGCGGCGGCCCTCTTGGGCGCCGAGCCGACCGCGATGTCCTCGATCGTGATGCGCGAGAGGCGGCTGCGGTGACCGCGCGCCTTCTTCGTGCTCTTCTTGGGCTTGTACTGGAAGACGCGGATCTTGGTGCCCAGCAGGTGCTCATCGACGCGCGCCGTCACCGTGACCTTGGCGAGCGCATCCGCGTCGATCAGCACGTCCTCGCCCGAGGCGGCGAGCAGGACGGTGGGCGAGAACGTCGACCCCGGCTCGTGCGCGAGCCGGTCCACGGTCAGGTACTCGCCCTTGTGGACGCGGTACTGCTTTCCGCCGAGCGAGATGACGGCAAACACTGAGGGCCTTCGATCGATTGGCTGGAGAGGAAACGCGGCCACGCAGCGGCCGCACGACGGAAGCATACCCGAAGGGTGAGGCCCGGTCACGCATCTCCCGGCGCAGCAGGGCGCGACTTGTCGACCGCGGCACCGCCCATCGCTCGGGAAACTAGCCAGCCCGAAAAGCTGACAATATGTAGTAAAAAATACTAATTGCTAGAGATTCGTAGTACGTTGGACATATGCTTCTCCAGGCTCATACATCCGAACGCCTCGACCCGGTCGGCATCCTGTCGAGCGGACCGCCTGCACGGCGGTTCTCGGTCTAGAGCATGGAGAATCCGCTCGATCTGAACGAGGCCGAGCTCGA
>JALYLC010000182.1 GCA_030774435.1 Actinomycetota bacterium | reverse complement strand
CCCCGACATATGAGGTCGACCTCAACCGGGGCACGCGCGGCCGTGGTCGCGGCGGTCCCGGGCTCGAGCGCTAGTGGTCTGACGTTGAATTGGTGTTGTGGTTGAGGGCGTGGCGTCCGCGGCGGGTTTTGGCGATGATGGCGTTGGCTTCGGCGCGCCAGATGAATGGTCTGGGGTTGTCGTTCCAGTGCTCGGCCCAGAGTGTGATCGCGTCGGTCAGGTGCTCGAGGCTGCAGAAGCTGCCGCGCCGGAGGCGTTTCTGGGTGAGTTCGCGAAACCAGCCCTCGACTAGGTTCAGCCAGGAGCTCGAGGTCGGTGTGAAGTGCAGATGCCAGCGTCGCTGGCGCGGCTTTGCCAGCCACTCGCGGACCTCCGGCGCTTTGTGTGCGGAGAGGTTGTCGAGCACGACGTGGATCTCCAGCTCGCGCGGGACGCTGCGGTCGATCTGCTTGAAGAAGGCGAGCACGTCGGCGCCGGTGTGAGCGTCACGGAAGTCGCTGATGACCTCGCCGCTTGTGATGTTGAGTGCCGCGAACAGGTCGGTGGTGCCGTGGCGTTTGTAGTCGTGGGTCATCGTCTGCGCGCGGCCGCGTTTGAGCGGCAGCGACGGCTGCGTGCGGTCGAGCGCCTGCACTTGGGTCTTCTCGTCGAAGGAGAAGACAACGGCACGCTCGGGCGGGTCGAGGTAGAGCCCGACGACATCGACCAGCTTGCGCTCGAAGTCGGGATCGTTGGAGAGCTTGAAGGTCTCCACCCGCCAGGGCTTGAGGCCGTGATCACGCCAGACCCGCCGCACCGTCTCGCGGTTGACCCCAATCCGCCGCGCGAGCGTACGCGTGCTCCAGTGCGTCGAGCCGTCGGCGGGTCGCTCCTCGCGCGTGACGCGCACGATCTCGGCCACCGTCCCGGCCGGCAACCACGGCTTGCGGCCCCGACCCGGCGCGATCCGACCGACGCCCTCAAGGCCCTGCGCCTCGAAGCGCGCGCGCCAGCGGCGCACGCGATCCGGGGAGACCCCAAGCCGCTTCGCGACCCGCAGCGTCGGCACCCCCTGCGACGCCAGCACCAGCCCCCGCGCCTGAATCACCTCACGCTCGGGAAGCGACGTCGAGCGAGCCATCCGCTCCAACACAGCGCGTTGATCAGCACTCACGACAAGCGGCGGGGCAGTCTTGATCGGCATACCCCAGTATACCACACCAAATCGTCGTCACACCACTAAGGCACTGAATCCCTGCTCAGGAGGAGCACCTTGCGGGTGAACGCTACAACGCTTGCCGGATGCGTGGAAGTGGTCGCTGATCAGGACGGTTTGACGAGTCGCGCGGGGACGGCGTTGCTGGTCGGGGTGGCCGACCGGGTGGGGCTCACGGGCGCGCTCGGTGCGGCGATGAGCGGCGTCCGCGAGCGTGCCTCGCGGCACTGCCCGGGGCGCGCGCTGAGGGACGTGGCGGTGATGCTGGCCGATGGCGGTGATGCGCTCTGCGACGTCCGCGCGCTACGCGACGAGCCTGCGCTGTTTGGCGCGGTGGCGTCTGATGCGACGGCCTGGAGAGCGATCGCGGCAGTTGACGCTGAGCGGCTCGACGCGCTGCGCCGGGCGCGCGCTGCGGCGCGCGCGCAGGTCTGGGCGTTGTCTGGCGCGCCGCGGCGGGTGATCCTCGATATCGACGCCACGCTGATCACTGCTCACTCCGAGAAGCAGGGCGCGGCCGGGACCTACAAGGGCGGGTATGGCTTCAACCCGCTGGTCTGTTTCGAGGCCGAGACGCGCGAGGCGATGAGCGCGCTTTTGCGGCCCGGCAACGCGGGGGCCAATAACGCCTGGGATCACATCGAGGTGCTCTGCCTGGCACTCGAGCAACTGCCCGCGGAGATCGACCTGCGGAGTGTGTTGCTGCGCTGTGACTCGGGCGGCGCCACGCACCTCCTGACCGACACCGCGAGCGAGCTGGAGCTGCGCTTCACGGTCGGCTTTGACCTCACCGAGCCCGTCAGATCAGCGATCCTGCGCCTGCCCGAGTGCGCCTGGCAGCCCGCGCTGGGCGCCGACGACGAGCCGCGGGAGGGCGCTGGGGTCGCGGAGCTGGCGGATCTCGATCTCTCGGCCTGGCCGGCTGGGACGCGCGCGATCTGCCGCCGCGAGCGGCCCCATCCCGGCGCGCAACTGTCCTTCAGTGATCACGACGGGCACCGCTTCCAGGTCTTCATCACCAACCAGAGCGGGCGGCGGATCGCGCGGCTCGAGCAGATCCACCGCCAGCGCGCCAGCGTCGAGGACGCGATCCGCTGCGCCAAAGACAGCGGCCTGCGCAACTTACCTTTCCGCGCGCTCGCACCCAACGCTGCCTGGCTCGAGCTCGTGCTCATGGGCCAAGACCTGATCGCCTGGACACAGCGACTGCTGCTCACCGACACCCCGGCGCGCCGCTGGGAGCCAAAACGGCTCCGCTACCGCCTCCTGCACGTCGCCGCGCGCCTGACCCGCCATGCCCGCCGTACCCGGCTGCACCTCCCAAGCAGCTGGCCCTGGCGCCACGAACTGATCAGCGCCTGGCAGCAACTCGGCGCCCTCCCCGTTATGTAGATCCGCCGCAACCGACCCGGAGCGCCGGCCCGACCGGCCCGCCACCGCATGCCCTGAGCGCGCCCGCAACGAGCATCTCGCGCGCCTCGCACGCAGCATCTCAAGTACCAATCGCCCACTGCCACAACAACGCGCGCCAACCAGCCTCACGAACGATCCGGGCTAGAAGAGCGATTCTGCGACCCGCGCGTCCGCGAGCCGTTCATCCACGCGCTCTCAGCGAGACAGCTCTGAGCGCGTACCGACCCCCTCGCGCAACTGCGTTGCACCCATACGCCGCCACATCGCTTGCGCCACAATGTCCGAGGAGGTCGCGCTCCGATCAGTCGTCCGGTCGCGCCCAGCTCGCGGACGGCTTGAAGCACGTACCTCATCATGATGTCAGTCTCAATGTTGACGAGATCTCCGGTCCGCCGGTCAAGCAAGTTCGTATGTCGTTGGGTGTAATCGACGACAGAGACCGCGAATGTGCCAGAGGTTTTTCGAATCACAGTGAGACTGACGCCGTCAACGCACACTGGGCCACGCTCCAGGATCCGCGCGAGAACGTCGCGAGGAGCCTCGTACGTCAAGATAACCGCGTCGCCGTCCCCTTCTCGAGCGACGAGCGTTCCGGTGCCTTCGACAACTCCACGCACGATGTGCCCACTCAAGCGATCCTCCGCACGCAACGACCGCTCGAGGTTCACCCTAGAGCCCGCCCGGTAACGCCCCATCGTCGTGTGCCGGTACGTTTCGGGCATCACGTTGAACGCGAGCTCAGTGCCGGTGATCTCCGTCACCGTAAGGTCGACGCCATCTAACGCGACGCTCTCGCCGAGCCGCGCGTCATCGACTACCTGGCCTGCGCGAACTCTGACGACCCCCGCCGCCACCTCGGTGACTTCGCCAACCTGCTCCACGATCCCGGTAAACACGACGCCGACTCGCTCCCATCCGCCAACCAGCGCTCGGCCAGAGCACCGCGGATAGATCCTAAACCAGCGAGAGCGGCGAGACCGCGACCTCCCGGATCACACCCGGAGCGTCGAGATCCGCGGGAATCGTTCAGCTCGAAGCGTCGTGCCCGGCCGCGTGCTGCTGACGTCAGTTTTTACGCCATTCCATCACGTATGCCCACGGCACGCGCTCGTAGTCAGTGATCTCCTGGGGGTTGGGGCCGGAGGCCCCGGGCTCGGCGAAGTGGACGAGGCGCAACCCCTGCTCCAGTAGCAGCCCGGGGTAGCGGCTTAGCGGCCGGTGCCAGTTGACGATTCGGATCCCTTCCCACTCCACCTGAATGGCGCGTTCCTCGAGATACCGGTCGAGCGCGAAGTGGAGGCGAGTTGGGCCGTCCGCAGCCGCGGTCCAGCCTGTCTCCGCACCAGCGGTACTGAAGCTGGCAAGGTTGGCGATCAGCAGCGTTCCTCCTGGCGCGAGGACGCGCGCCATCTCGGAGACAGCTTGCTCGAGGCCGGGGATGTCGATGAGCGTGAGGTAGCTCACGACCAGATCGAAGCTTGCGTCGGGGAACTCGAGTGCTTCGGCGCGGCCGATGCGGTAGTCGCCCGCAGGATCGCGCCGCACGGCCTCGTCGATCAGGCGCGGCGTCGGATCCACGCCGGTCGCAGCAATTCCGAGCCGCCGCAGGATGCGGCAGAAGCGTCCCTCGCCGCAGCCGACATCGAGCGCCGCGCGAAACGCGCGCCCCTCGATCCGCGCGACCATCGCGGGGTCGGTCACGTACCGGCGCGTGAAATCGCCCTCGTCGCCAAGCGAGGCGATCCATGCCCCTGCCGATGCCCTCCAACCGCCGTTCATCACTGCCATCTGCGAACGGCCGCTGACGGCGCCCGGGCGACTCTGCGCCCAACTCGAATCGAACGCATCCGCCGAGCGTAGCGCGCTGCCCCCGGGCCTGAATGAAGCCGGACCTTGGAATTTGGGCAGCTGACCAACGCTTCTCACGCGTGCTGTTGGCGAGGGAGCGCCCCGACGTTGGGCGTTGAACCGGCGTGGCGGAGAAACCACCACGCGCTAGGCGCGTTCGAGTTCTGGCGAATCGCGCATGTACGACTTCCCGGACGTCAACCCGCGCCTCACCGCGCTTTCGAAGGCGAGCGTCGCCGTCGGTTACACCAATGGTGGTAACCGGCCCGAGCGAGCGCGTGGCGCGCGAGCTAACGCCGGCGCTCCTGCGCGACGGCGCCGCGCGTCCGGTGCGTGTCTTACGGTCGGAGCCGTGGACATGTGGGGCAAGGTCGCCGTTATCTCGGGTTGCGTCGGTACGGCGCTCGCCGCTATCGAAGCCATGCGGCGATGGCGGCCGCGCAAGGGCGACGAGGCGCAGACTCGGCCGGCGCCGGCGCTCGTTATCACAGCGGTTGATTCGCCGGGCGGCTCTATGTCGGAGGGCGCCGATGCGACGTTTATGTTCCCGGTGCACCTGGCGAACGCGGGCCAGCGTTCGGCCGGTATCTCGGTCGTCATGTATGGCGGCGCGGTTGAGCTTGGCCGCAAGGGGCCTTTCTCGATCGCAAGCGGTGCCGGCGATACGTGGTTCTTGAATGTCGGCCGAGCGCCGATGCGCTGGCGGCGGGGATTTACCGGGTGGGACTACACCGGCGAGGGCGAGTTGGCCGTCGAGTTGCAAGACGCGCATGGCGCGACGCTCGCCCGATTCCCGATGCCGCGCGGCATGGCGATGTAAGCCGACGCGGCGCGCGCGTCACGCTTGTCGTGGCGGCCAGTCGCGCCAGAGGCGCTCAGCGCCGATATTGCGCTGGCGCTTGTCGTCGATGCCGTGGTCGCGCAGCATCTCCGGCTGTAGGCGCTGGCGTAGTTCAGTCGCGCGCGGATCGGCGGGCTCAACGTTGAGGGCGTGCCAGATTGTGATGATGTCCTCGTCGGCCACGAGCGACCACGGCCGATCGCCGTCCACGATGACCTTGTTGGACACCTCGGCCGCGCGGTACACGGCATCGAGTGTCATGCCGCCGGAAACGTGCGGTCGCAGCGCGGCTTGGAACTCAGCGATCGCGTTGGGGTCAGAGCGCATGGTCAGATTGCCTTCCAGACGACGTGCTCGTACGGCTTCGTCGCGGTCGAGGACGTGAACGTGCCGACGAGGTAGTTGCCGCTGCTCGGCGAGTAGTCGATGGCGGCGCGCAAGTAGCACGCGCCGCCAGCCGTCGCCGTATCCCTGCACGCCACGAGGCGCATGCCGTCCGACGCGTGCGAGCGGTGGTAGCTGTCCACGACCAAGAGCGGCCGGGCGATCGTGCGCACGATCTCGGCAAGGGCGAGTCGCCGGTTCTCGATCCGCACGAGCTGGCTCGACGTGATATTGACCGGCCGGCCCGACCAGTCGTGGGTGTAAGCCACGATGGTTTCGGCGGCCCAGCGCCCAGAAGGCGGTTCAGGCTCGGGAGCGATCATGAGTCATCTCCGGGTGGGACGAATTCGTGCGCGAGGTGGGGCCTCGCGTGCGCGAGGTGGGCCCCGCGCGTGACTTAGGTTACGAACGCCACCGGACGGAGCCATGCCGAGGGGGCGCAGGCGATTTCGACCACGCTCTCTCGGCTGCTGACTCGTGCCGGGTCCCACCCCGGCGACTACGCGATCGGTCCCACCCGACCGCCGAGCGACGCCTCATGAACGTCGCCGCGAACGCTACATCGGCGGGCGGCTGTCGCGCCTTACCCGTCGCGATGGTTTGGTAGCTATCGGCCCATTTTCGGCGCCTCCGAGTCGCCGGGACCGTTACGTTCGAGGCGCTGAATCCCGCACAGTTATGCGGTTCCTAGCGGTATGCGGATGAGAGGATTCGATCCACGGGCGCTCGATGCATTCAGCGCGCATGGTTGCGTGGTGGGGCGTCTTTCTCCCGGGACGAAATGCCCGTCCGGGACACCCTGGGCGTTACCACTCGCGTTACCAGAGCCCGAACAGCCCGGTGAGGCTCGGGTCGGCAGGTAAGCGCTCTCCGGCGCTCAAGACCGGGTCAGCTGACTCGCCGGCGAACGCCTAGATCAGCGGGAGCCCGTTGCGTGTCGCGGCGCCGTCCTCATTCACGCGATAGACGCGCGCGAGGGGCCGAGCATTCAGGATCTCTTTGGTTGGCCGGTCGGCTCGGTCCACCAACTCGAGGATCAAAATCACGGCTGTATCGTGCTTGCCCTGCGGCCCGACGGCATCGACCGCGGCGAACGATGCCTCTGCGAGGGAGTCGAACGTCGGCCCGTACGAGTCTTCATCGTCCAAAGTCAGTCCATACGTACGCGAAAACGGCGAATGCTCGGGCATCTCGTGATTCTAGAGCGGTGCCGGGAGGGCGACCGGAGCCGACACCCTCCCGGCGCAGAATCCTGCTCGCCGCAAGGGCGCCGAGTCGAACCCGTGATCTCTCGGATCACAACCGCATTCCATTCCGCCCGTCCTGGACAGGTCATCCGCTACGAAATTCGCTACTGCGAAGGGCGACGTAGCAACGGCTCTAGCCCGCAGACCGTGGCGGCGTCCGCAGCGGCTGCGTAGGGGCCGAAGACGTAGGCAGCGAAGACGCCAGCAGGGCCGGTGCTGCCCCCAAAGACCCGGCCGCATCAACTTCAGCCACGTAATCGTGATCCGCGCCCAGGCCTCGCGCCCTGGCCGTATTCCTGAGTCGCGTCGCCGACCAGCCGACGCTGACGGCGCCTAGCCCGATCGCGAAGCTCGCCACCGGCTTTGTGCACGCTTGTCGGCCGCGTAGACTGTGATTGGTGAGCTCTCCGCGACCCTCTGAACTGGCGCCGCCGGTTCTCGTCGGCGCACAAGCAGTCATCTCGCTCGCGGAGCTCTACAACCGCAACCCGGCAACGGATGACGCGTTCATCGAGACTGCGCGCTCCGAGTTTCCGACGGTGGCGACGCGGCTACTTCCGCCCCAAGAGATTCCGGCGGAAGCTCCTCACCTCGTTCTTCAGAGCACGTCCTCCATGCTCGCGGTGTCGGCGTCGCAAGCCGAGATGCAGGTCCGGTTCTACGGCGATCTCATCGGCGACCTCGACGGGTGCCTCGGCTATATCCGCCGCAAGGTCCATACGATGCGCGCCGCGTGGCTCGCCGCAGGGGCGAGACCCTCGATCCTCGGCGTGGTCATCACCGCGAACGTGCCATTCGACCCGGCCGACGATCTCGGGCCGGCGGATCACATCCTCGCGACGCACCTAAGGATCGAGCGAGGAGACGAAGCGCCGATCCAGGACGCAAGCGCGCGAATCGCGATGCGCCTCGCTGACCGGTTGTTCTTCAACGTTTCCGTGGGCAACTACGAAGTGAGGACCATTCAGCGACCGATCCTGCCGGGTATGCAGCAGATCCTGGTGAAGGCCTGGGACGCTGAGGTCAGCGAGCGGGGCATCGAGGTCAAGCTCGACGTCAACAACCGCCTAGAGGCCGTGGTCAGCAAGAGCGATCCGGATCTGGATGACCAAGCCATCGAGACGATCCTCAGCGTTGCGGGCCGAGGGTTTGCCGGTCCGCTACCCGCGTATGTGTCGACTGGTCGACTCGATATCGCTGATGTACTGCAGGCGGTCATCGCATGAGCGCCGAGACCCATTTGATCGGCAGTCTCGCGTTGTACGCCGGCAACAGTGCCGAAGTGCGTGTAAGGAACGAGCCCTGGTCGCCTGCCGACACGATGAATGTCACTGGCACCGGGAACACGCGCGGGGCGCACGACACCATCAACGCGCGCCTGCGGGCCGTTGCGCTGCCATTCGCGCTCATGGGCGCGTGGCTTGGCCCGGGGCCGCTGGACGGCACCCGTCGTTACCGCTCCTCCACCGCCACGACCAGTTCGCCCGGAATCATTCTCGGCTATCTCGCCCCGGCGGATGAATGGGTCTACGAGCCTCAACTGGTAACGGCCGCGCAGGTCGAATCTCTCACTGAGCTTCTTGCGCTGCCCTGGGGTGGCGACTTCGATTTCGATTACCGCGCCGACGACCACGACGATTGAGGGAAGGTGTATGAGCCTGAGACGCGTTGGAGCGCGGTGCTGCGCCAGGGCGATGTCTTCGGCCAAGTGCTGTTCCCCCTTCTCGGCAAGCAGGGAGAGGTCCGGCAGGTCAACACGTTCGGCATTCTCCAGGGCGGCACAGCCGAGATGGCCAGCGACCAAGCGGGCCTACCAGCCTCGATGCGGTTCGCCGCCGTCGTCTCGCATGATTGCGAACTGAACGAGCAGAAGGATCGCGGCTTTTTTCTCGCGGCGCGGCTCGAGTCCGTATCGCGGCAGTTGCGGCCCGACGAGCTTGCACTGCTGAGAGCGGCGAACGACATCACGCCGCACGGCACCGAGGAGCGCAAGGCACTCGACACCTTTCTCTTGGAGCCTATTCCCGGAGTATTCGAGCAGCCGATGAACATCAACTTCGGAACGATCACGCCGTTTCCGTTGACGTTGGCGAGCCAGGTCTTACAAGCCAAGCGCGCCGAGCTCCGCCACGAACACAGGCTGTTCCTACGCCAGAAGGTCGCCTTCTTCTTCGGCCGAAACGCCCCGGACATCGAGGATGCTGAACGACTGCCTCGCGCTGACGTGCAGCCTCAGGAGGGCGGCGATGCGAACGACGACGCATGAGGCGCCCAACACTGGAGTCGCCGTTAGGGGTAGGGGCGATCCCCATGCCCCGACACGCGCTTCCGGTTTTGAAGACCCGCACGAAAGCGGCCAATTGCAGTTCTTCTATCGGCCAAAGGGAAGCAAAAGGGGAAGTTCCGCACGAGCCCGGCCGAAGCGACTCGATCGTCCGGCTCGGAAGCGGGCGAATCTCCGCGCTCGCCGGCGTCCCTGCGCTCCGGCGACGACGAGGACAACGAACGCGTGCCTCTACCCGCCCACGCCCAAGGTCTCGGCCATCATCGACCTCGGCATCAGCATCAGGCTCGACGAGCTCGGCACCGCCGCCCAACTCGGGCTGTGGCTCGGCGGGCTTTAACGCGAAGGCCTACGCAAAGGCGCCGAGCGACTCGCTGGACTGCATCGTCGCTCAGCGGCCACCAAACTCATGACCTCACCGGCCTGATGTACCGCTCGGCCCACGAGCCGCGCCTTTTCGACCGTAGCGTTCCGCCTAAGGACCGATCCTCGAGAGTAATGCGCTGCACCGGCGGCGTCCTGTCGCAACGGAACGCGCCGCTGAGGCGATCGTGGGGGCGGCCCCGAGGCCTCTCATGATCCTTTCGCCAGGATGGAGCCTCGAGCGGGCCTGAGCGAGCCCGGAGACGTCAGGAGGGCACAGTGATTGGAAGACCAATCGGGGGTCGAGGCGAGACGCGCGACCCGACCGCGCTGCACAGCAGCGAGTCAGCGTTGTCGGCGCTTTTGCAGTGGGTTGTAGCCTCGTGCCGCGAATGCCGCGGCGACTGCCATGCCGATGCCGTAGGCGAGACAGAACAAGCCGAGAACGCGCCAAACTCCGTCCAATCGGCTGAGAAGAAACCCGACGACGACCAGAACTGCTGCGAGGGCTCCGTAGCTGAGGGCTATCCGGTGATGTCGCGGATCTCGCGCGAGAGGCACGCGGATTACCTTACTCCGTGAGGCCGGCCGCGCTGGCAACTCTCGCTGACCACCGCTGGCGTGCCTATTGCGCGCGGTTCGCGAGGATGAGCCACGCCTCGCGCGTCGCGTAGAACACGAGTACAAAGCCGGCTGCGGGGTCGGCCCACCACCAATCCCAGGCGGAGTTGAGGAGGAGTCCAACAAGCACGGCTACGGCCAAGAGCCCGTCGATGCGCGTCACCCTCCCTTCGGTGAGGAGTACCTCGTTGCCGAGCGCAGCGCCGGTGCGCGATTTTCCCGTCGCGAGCGCGAACATCACGCCGGCCGTCACCGCTGTCCAGCCGACACCGACGGGGCTCGCCCCTGCGTGGTGTCCCAAGGCGAGTACGAGCGCTGACTGGATCGCGAGTTACACGGCCAGCGTTGCGAACGACCAGCCGATCAGTCGGAGCGCTCGGTACCGGCGTCCGCCGTCGACGGCCGAGAGCTCCCAGATCACGACGGTCGAGGCGCCGATCTCGATCAGGCTGTCGAGGCCGAAGCCGATCAACGCGTCCGAGCGCGCCCGCGCCGCCGCCGC